>CABUCP010000167.1 GCA_902490055.1 uncultured Klebsiella sp.
TACCGGCGTGATTAGCGGGAAAAACGGCCTGAGTTCGCAAATTGGCGTCGGGTTAGATAACAGCGGCGCCATCACCGGTACAGCGGGCGATGGTATTGCGTTAAGCGACGGCAACAGCAAAATCAACAACAGCGGCACCGTGCAGGGCAGCGAGAACGGGATCAACGTTGTTGATAGCGCGAAAGCCGATATCATCAACAGCGGTCTACTCGGCGGCGGCGGTACGGCCGTCATGTTCGCCAGCAGCAAAAATAACAGCCTAGTGCTCAATACCGGTTCCTCGCTCATCGGCGATGTCATCTCCACGGGCTCAACGGGTAATACACTCTCGCTGGTAGGTTCTGGCACAGAAGACAGCAACTTCGTCGGCCTGAATGACGGCGACGGCTTTGCCTCTGTGAAAATGAACGGTGAAGACTGGACGCTCACCGGCAACCTCGACATCATCGGCAGCGGCGATTCGCTGCAGGTCAACAGCGGCCAGTTAACGCTGGCGGGCAACGTAGCTAACGCCGGCAACACTCTGGTGGCGGAAGCGGCCACGCTGCAGTTGGGCAACGGTCAAAAGACCGCGATGCTAAACGGCGGCCTGACCAATAACGGTACGCTGATCTTTAATCAGGGGAGCGACTCTACCTTTACTACCAGCATCACCGGCAGCGGCAACGTCGAAAAAGTGGATACCAACACCCTGACGCTCAGCGGCCAAAATAGCTACACCGGGGATACGCTACTGAAAAGCGGCACCACCCTGCTTGCGGCGGACGCCACGCTCGGCGTAGCCGGCGGCGATGCCACCGTCACCATCGACAATGGCGCCACCTTCGCCAGCGCAGGTGAGGTCAACAACAATATCGATATCCTCAGCGGCGGTATCCTCGCGGCATGGAATGCGGTTCAGGGTAATTCCACGCTAAGCAATTCTGGTATCGACACCATCAACGGCAATGTCACCAATAGCGGCACGCTGTTACTCAGCGCGGCGGATGGCAGCGTGGGCAACAATTTCACCATTAACGGCGACTATACCGGCTCCACCGGCAGCCAGATCGTGATGAACAGCACCCTCGGCGAAGACAACTCGCCGACCGACCACCTGTCGATCGCCGGTAGCAGCTACGGTCAGTCCGGCCTCAGCATCGCTAACATTGGCGGCCTGGGCGCGCAAACCGTCAATGGTATGGAGGTTGTCAGCGTCGGCGGCAGTTCCGAAGCCCAGCTAACGCTGGCCAAACCGGTGGTCGCCGGAGCTTATGAATATGGCCTGTATCAGCACGACAACGGCAACTGGTATCTGGAATCGAAAGCAACGCCATCCGATGATCCGTCCGATGATACCGATGACAGCGGCGCCGACGACGGCACCGGTACTGATGGCGGCAGCGGCACCGATAGCAGCGATAATACGGATGGCGGCAGCAATAGCGAGAATGGCGGTCAATCCGCGCCAGAAGTGATGGCCCCGGAAGTGGGCGCTTATCTGGGTAACTACCTTGCCGCGCAGAGTATGTTCCTGCATAAGCGCGACGATCGCGATCAGCTCACCTTCCGCAATGAAGACGATCTGAATACCTGGATGTACGTGAAGGGCCGCTATCATGAGAACGATGCCGGCGGCGATAAAGTTAGCTACGACACCACCACCACCGTGCTGCAAGTGGGTAGCGATTTCATGAGCAAGCCAATGGACAAAGGTATGCTGCGCGCCGGCGGCATGTTTGGCGCAGGCCAGGCGAAGACAAATTCTGATGCGAAACACAACGTGCGCGATGCGCAGGGTAAAGTTGATGGTTTCAATATCGGCCTGTACGCCACCTGGCAGGAAGATCCGAAATTGCGTCTCGGCAGCTACATCGATACCTGGGCGGCATACAGCTGGTATCACAACAACGTGACCAGCAATCGCAACGATGAAGACTACGACAGCAAAGGCTTTGCCGCGTCCATCGAAGTGGGTCATGCGTGGGTTGTCGCATCAGAAAACGATCGTACATGGAAATTTGAGCCTCAGGCGCAAATGATCTACAGCTACCTCGATCAGGAAAACCATACCGACCCGGATGGCGTGCGGGTGACCACCGTGGACAACAACAGCCTGTTTGGCCGTCTCGGGGTGAAAACCAGCTATGTCCAGCAGAAAGACACGAAGGCGTGGCAGCCGTATGTGGCGGTGAACTGGCTGAAAGGCGCGGGTCAAAACGATCTGGCGTTCAATGGCGAAACGGTCAGCAATGATACGCCGGACGATCGCGGTCAGTTAGAACTGGGCGTGACCGGTAATGTGAATGAAACCACCACCCTTTCGCTGCGCGCCAGCGGCGAGTGGGGCGAAAACAGCTATGCCGCCTATGGTGGTCATATTCTGTTGAATCACCGCTGGTAATGAGCGCGCGGTAAAACAAAAAGCAGTGGCCGGGGCCACTGCTTTTTTTTAGTTATCCAGTTCGTCCATCGACTTCACCTGGTCGCGGTTGATCTGTTCTACACGACCGGTTTCCGCATTTTTGTAGGATACCAGGCCGGTATCGTCATCGACCTGCGGTTTGCCGCTGGTCACAATGGTCTTGCCGTCCGTTGTTTTGAGCGACTGATTCGATGAGCAACCGGCAATAAATAATACCGCCGTCGCCGCCAGCGCGGATGCCACCAGAATATTGTTCCGCATTGTATCCTCCTGTCTTTTCATCAATTGGTATCGTTATCGTGCTAACTATAGTTAGCCTGACTCAGCAGACAGATAAAAGCAGAACTCTCCGAAGATGGCCGTTGCAAAAAAAACGGGCCGACGATGTCGTCAGCCCGTATGTTTTGCTATCCGGCCAGGCCGGTACGCTTATTTGGTAATTTGCGCGTGCATTTCCTGAACCGAAATCACCTTCTCGGTGGCATCGGCATTCAGCGCCATCGCGGTAGCAAAGCCGCCGTTCAGCGTGGTGTCATAATGCACTTTGTATTGCAGCGCGCTGCGGCGAATCAGCTTGGAGTCTTCAATCGCTTGACGACCAGCGGTGGTGTTGATGATGTAGGTATACTCGCCATTCTTGATACGGTCCTGAATGTGCGGGCGGCCTTCATGCACCTTGTTCACCAGACGCGGGTTGATGCCGGCTTCACCGAGCACAATCGCGGTACCGTGGGTGGCATCCAGCTCGAACCCCTGCTTCAGCAGTTTCGCCGCCAGGTCGACAACGCGCTCTTTATCGCCTTCGCGAACGGAGAGCAGCGCGCGGCCCTGTTTCTTCATCGTGGAGTTGCTGCCCAACTGCGCTTTAGCGAACGCTTCCGCGAAGGTGCGGCCTACGCCCATCACTTCACCGGTAGAGCGCATTTCCGGCCCTAACAGCGGGTCAACGCCCGGGAATTTGTTAAACGGCAGCACCACCTCTTTCACCGAGTAGTACGGCGGGATGATCTCTTTGGTGACGCCCTGCTGTTTCAGAGTCTTACCGGCCATCACGCGCGCCGCCACTTTCGCCAGCGGTAAGCCGGTGGCTTTCGAAACGAACGGTACGGTACGCGCCGCGCGCGGGTTGACCTCAATCAGGTAGACTTCGTTATCTTTCACCGCAAACTGCACGTTCATCAGGCCGCGAACCTGCAGTTCGAAGGCCAGTTTCTGCACCTGTTCGCGCATCACGTCCTGAATTTCCTGGCTCAGAGTGTAGGCTGGCAGAGAACATGCGGAGTCGCCGGAGTGCACGCCTGCCTGCTCAATGTGCTCCATGATGCCGCCAATCAGCACCATTTCGCCGTCGCAGATAGCGTCAACGTCAACTTCAATCGCGTCATCCAGGAAGCGGTCCAGCAGCACCGGCGCGTCGTTGGAAACGCTAACGGCGGTCTGGAAGTAGCGACGCAGGTCAGCTTCGTCGTAGACGATTTCCATCGCGCGGCCGCCGAGTACGTAGGACGGGCGCACGACCAGCGGGTAGCCAATCTCTTTCGCTTTTTCTACCGCTTGTTCAATGGCGGTAACGGTAGCGTTCGCCGGCTGCTTCAGCTTCAGACGGTCAACCGCATGCTGGAAACGCTCGCGGTCTTCGGCGCGGTCAATCGCATCCGGGCTGGTACCGATAACCGGTACGCCCGCGGCTTCGAGTTCACGCGCCAGCTTCAGCGGGGTCTGGCCGCCGTACTGCACGATAACGCCTTTCGGTTTCTCGATGCGGACAATTTCCAGCACATCTTCCAGGGTTACCGGCTCGAAGTACAGACGGTCGGAGGTGTCGTAGTCGGTCGAGACGGTTTCCGGGTTACAGTTGACCATGATGGTCTCATAACCGTCTTCACGCAGCGCCAGCGAGGCGTGTACGCAGCAGTAATCGAATTCAATCCCCTGGCCGATACGGTTCGGGCCGCCGCCGAGCACCATGATTTTGTCACGGTCGACGGACGGGTTAGATTCGCACTCGTCTTCATAGGTGGAGTACATATAGGCGGTATCGGTGGCGAATTCCGCCGCGCAGGTATCCACGCGCTTGTAGACCGGGTGCAGGTTGTACTGATCGCGCAGCTTGCGGATTTCCGCTTCGCGTACGCCCGCCAGCTTCGCCAGGCGCGCATCGGCAAAGCCTTTACGCTTCAGCATGCGCAGGAAGTCGGCATCGAGGCCGTTAATGCCCACTTCCGCCACTTTCTCTTCCAGGCGTACCAGCTCTTCAATTTGTACCAGGAACCAGCGGTCGATGTTGGTCAGGTTGAAGACGCCGTCGACGGAGAGGCCCGCGCGGAAAGCATCGGCGATGTACCAGATACGCTCGGCGCCGGCGTCTTTCAGCTCGCGACGAATTTTGGTCAGCGCTTCCGGGTCGTCGAGGCTCACTTTCGGGTCGAAGCCGGTCGCGCCCACTTCCAGGCCGCGCAGCGCTTTCTGCAGCGATTCCTGCTGAGTGCGGCCAATCGCCATCACTTCACCGACGGACTTCATCTGCGTGGTCAGACGGTCATTGGCGCCAGCAAATTTTTCGAAGTTAAAACGCGGGATTTTGGTCACAACATAGTCGATGGACGGTTCGAAGGAGGCCGGGGTACGGCCGCCGGTGATGTCGTTCATCAGCTCATCCAGGGTGTAACCTACCGCCAGTTTCGCCGCCACTTTAGCAATCGGGAAACCGGTGGCTTTCGAAGCCAGCGCCGAGGAGCGGGAGACGCGCGGGTTCATTTCGATAACGATCAGGCGACCATCTTTCGGGTTCACCGAAAACTGGACGTTAGAACCGCCGGTTTCCACGCCGATTTCACGCAGTACCGCCATCGAGGCGTTACGCATGATTTGATATTCTTTGTCGGTCAGGGTCTGCGCCGGGGCGACGGTAATGGAGTCGCCGGTATGGATCCCCATGGCATCGAAGTTTTCAATCGAGCAGACGATGATGCAGTTGTCGTTCTTATCGCGCACCACTTCCATCTCATACTCTTTCCAGCCGATCAGCGATTCATCAATCAGCAGTTCGTTGGTCGGAGAGAGATCCAAGCCGCGCTCGCAGATTTCTTCGAACTCTTCGCGGTTATAAGCGATACCGCCGCCGGTGCCGCCCATCGTAAAGGACGGACGGATGATGCACGGGAAGCCGACGTCAGCGGCAACCGCCAGCGCTTCTTCCATGGTGTGCGCGATACCGGAACGCGCGGTGTCGAGGCCGATTTTCTTCATCGCCACGTCAAAGCGACGGCGGTCTTCCGCTTTATCAATCGCATCAGCGGTGGCGCCGATCATGGTGACGCCAAATTCGGCCAGCACGCCCTGACGTTCCAGCTCCAGCGCGCAGTTCAGCGCGGTCTGGCCGCCCATGGTCGGCAGCACCGCGTCCGGGCGCTCTTTTTCGATAATTTTACGTACCACTTCCCAGTGAATCGGCTCGATATAGGTCGCATCGGCCATCTCCGGGTCGGTCATGATTGTTGCCGGGTTGGAGTTCACCAGAATGACGCGGTAGCCCTCTTCACGCAGGGCTTTACACGCCTGGGCGCCCGAGTAGTCAAACTCACACGCCTGACCGATAACAATCGGGCCCGCGCCCAGAATCAGGATACTTTTTATGTCTGTACGTTTTGGCATTGCTCTTTTACTCCTGATTATTTCGCGGACTGACGGTATTGCTCAATTAACTCGATAAAATGGTCGAACAGCGGCGCGGCATCGTGCGGCCCCGGGCTCGCTTCAGGGTGGCCCTGGAAGCTGAACGCCGGTTTGTCGGTACGATGAATCCCCTGCAGGGTGCCATCGAACAGCGACTTGTGGGTCACGCGCAGATTAGCGGGCAGCGTCGCTTCGTCCACCGCAAAACCGTGGTTCTGGGCGGTAATCATCACCACGTTGTTATCAATATCTTTAACCGGGTGGTTGCCGCCGTGATGGCCGAACTTCATCTTAATGGTCTTCGCACCGCTCGCCAGCGCCAGCAGCTGATGGCCGAGGCAGATGCCAAAGACCGGAATATCGGTAGTGAGGAATGTTTCAATTGCCGCAATAGCGTAATCACACGGCGCCGGGTCGCCAGGGCCATTGGACAGGAAAATGCCGTCCGGATTGAGCTTGAGAACATCTTCCGCCGAGGTCTGCGCCGGCACCACCGTCAGGCGGCAGCCGCGGTCAACCAGCATCCGCAGGATGTTGCGCTTGGCGCCGAAATCATAAGCCACCACGTGGAACGGCAGCTCGCTTTCCGCCTTCGCTTCCGGCAGGTCGCCTTCCAGCGTCCAGCTCCCCTGAGTCCAGCCGTAGGTCTCTGCGGTGGTGACCTCTTTCGCCAGGTCCATGCCGTTCAGGCCAGGGAACGCCTGCGCTTTTTCCAGCGCCAGCTGCGCGTCAAGGCTGTCGCCCGCGATGATACAGCCGTTCTGCGCGCCTTTCTCACGCAGTAAACGCGTCAGCTTACGGGTATCGATATCGGCAATCGCCACGATGTTATGGCGCTTCAGGTAAGAAGACAGGTCTTCGGTATTGCGGAAGTTGCTGGCAATCAGCGGCAGGTCGCGAATGACCAGACCCTGTGCATGTACCTGAGAAGATTCTTCATCGGCGGCGTTGGTGCCGACATTACCAATATGGGGATAAGTAAGAGTGACGATTTGGCGGGAATAGGAAGGATCAGTGAGGATTTCTT
>CABUCP010000168.1 GCA_902490055.1 uncultured Klebsiella sp.
GGCGATAGCCTGCGCAATATCCGCCGAAGTCTGCAATGTACGAATCTCATTAAATACGCCAAGCGCTTCAGTATATTCTTTACGTAAATACCCCAACCACTGTTTAATGCGCGCCACGTGATATAAACCTGTGTCGCCCTGCTTTTCCAACTGGGTATATTTTTTCAACAACTCAACCACCTGCGGCCACGGCATACGCGGCTCATTGTACTTAATAACCCGGCTAAGATTCGGCACGTTAAGCGCGCCGCGACCGATCATCAGCGAATCGCAGCCAGTAGTGGCCATACACTCCTGCGCGCTTTGCCAGTCCCAGATTTCGCCGTTGGCGACCACCGGGATGGTCAGGCGCTGGCGGATTTCGCCGATCGCCTGCCAGTTGATGCGCTCGGCTTTATAGCCGTCTTCTTTAGTCCGGCCATGAACCACCAGTTCGCTGGCGCCCGCCTGCTGGACCGCGTCGGCGATTTCAAAACGCCGTTCGCCGCTGTCCCAACCGAGGCGCACTTTTACCGTAACCGGCAGATGATCGGGCACCGCTTCACGCATCGCTTTTGCGCCGCGATAGATAAGCTCCGGGTCTTTTAGTAACGTTGCGCCGCCGCCGCTGCCGTTGACCAACTTCGACGGGCAGCCGCAGTTTAGATCCACGCCCCATGAGCCAAGTTCCACCGCCCGGGCGGCGTTTTCCGCCAGCCATTGCGGATATTGCCCCAGCAGTTGCACGCGAACGAGGGTGCCGGAAGGGGTGCGGCTTTGATGGTGCAATTCCGGGCACAATCTGTAGAACGATTTTACCGGCAGTAGTTGATCCACCACGCGCAGAAATTCGGTGATGCACAGATCGTAATCATTAACTTCGGTCAGCAGCTCGCGCACCAGCGAATCGAGCACGCCTTCCATCGGCGCCAGTAATACACGCATATCGTTACCCGGAAAAAAAAGAGGCGCTATGGTAGCGCCTCTGTGCGTCGGTTGAAAGAACTCAATACTGGGCCTCAGCGCGGTTCGAGGCAGTTATCCTCTTTCCAGCCGTATAGCCACTCGATGCCGCGATAAAACTCATCCTGCGTTTTACCCTTCCACAGAAGATTACGCACCTGGCGCTCGACGCCCGCCGCGTGATAGACACGCCCCATTTCGCGGGTTGACCAGACAATTCGCGCGGTACGCGGAATACGCACAGATTCGTACAGCGCGAAGGCGCGAGCGGCGTCGCCATCGCACTGCTGCAGCGCTTTACCTATCGTTACCGCATCCTCCAGCGCCATGCAGGCGCCCTGCGCCATATACTGCGCCACCGGATGGGCGGCATCGCCGACCAGGGTAATGCGATCGTTGCCCCACTTTGCAACCGGCTCGCGGTCGGCGGTGGACCAGCGGCGCCACGACGTCGGCTTATCCAGCATCTGCCGCGGGCGCGGGTGAATGCCTTTAAAGTAGGAGAGCACCTCTTCTTTACTACCGTCGCGCACGCCCCACTCCTCGCTTTCGCGGCTGTGGAAGGTGACGACCAGGTTGTACTGTTTCCCGCCGCGCAGCGGGTAATGCACCAGATGGCAGTGCGGACCGGCCCACAGCACCGGGGCGTTAATGCGCAGATCTTCCGGCATTTCAGCCGCCTCGACTACCGCGCGGTATACCACGTGGCCGGTAACCCTCGGCGCATCGCCGAGCAGGCTCTGACGTACCACCGACTTCACGCCATCGCAGCCCAGCAGAATGTCGGCGGTCCAGCTGTTACCTTGCTCATCAAAGACCGTCACCTCATCGGCGGTCTGGCGGATATCCACCACATTGGTAGAAGTACGATATTCCACGCCGGGATGCGTCAATGCCGCTTCCCAGACAGTGGCGTGAATATCCACCCGATGGATCACCGCATACGGGCCGCCGAAGTGGTCACGAAAGGCCTGACCGGTCTCGATGCGTACCACTTCTTCGCCATTCACCGCATCCATCATCGTGATGTGGTCGGTAAACACCGCGCGCTGTCGCGCAACTTCGCCGACGCCCAGACTGTCGAGCGCCGAAAAAGCGTTGGGGCCCAGCTGAATACCGGCGCCGATTTCACCGATTTCATGCGCCTTTTCCAGCAGCATCACTTTAATTCCCTGGCGCGCCAGAGAGAGCGCCGTCGCCGCGCCGCCAATGCCGCCGCCGACGATAATTGCTCGCGTTACTTTCGCCATTGTTCCCTCTCCCCTAGGCCGGAATTTTGTCTTGTTGATTTTCCGGCGCGGCGGCGATAAACGCCGGTAGCCGGGTACAGGCGTCGTAAATCGCCTGGCTGCGCGGATAGTGGCTCAGATCGCACCCCATACGCTGCGCATTAGCCCACTGCGGCACCAGGCAACAGTCGGCGAGCGTTGGCGCATCGCCGACGCAGAAATCAGCCGATTTTGCCTGACGTAGCAGCTGCTCCAGCGCGCTAAACCCCTGCTGGATCCAGTGGGCATACCAGCGTTTTTTATCCTCTTCGCTGACCTTAAGCTCGTCGCTTAGGTAGCGTAAAACCCGCATGTTATTAATCGGATGGATATCGCAGGCAATGGCGTAGACCATCTCCAGCACCCGCATCCGCGCCGGATCCTCCTGCGGCAGCAGCGGCACTTGCGGATAGTGGCGGTCGAGCCAATCCACTATCGCCAGCGACTGGCCGAGCGATTCGCCATCCTCAGTAATGAGCGTCGGCACCAGCCCCACCGGGTTGAGCCGCCGATACTCCAGCGCGTTCTGCGCCCCGATGCGGATATTCACCCCCACGCTTTGATAGTCGATCCCTTTTAGCGCCAGCGCGATGCGCACCCGATACGAGGCCGAACTATTAAAAAAACTGTACAGCTTCATCGCTCACCTCACACCACGCGAACGCCGATCGGCGTCAGCCCGTCGACATTGCCGGTAATCACATCACCCTTCACTACCGCGCCGACGCCTTCCGGCGTGCCGGTGAAAATCAGATCGCCTGGCTGCAATTCGAAAAAGCCGGAGAGATAGCTGATGGTTTCATTCACCGACCAGATCAGGTGGCGGATATCGCTACGTTGATGATCTTCACCGTTCACCTGCAGCCAGATCCCTGCCTGATCCACCTCGCGCGCATCGGCGGCTTTGTGCAGCGGCGCTATGGGGGCGGAGAGATCGAACGCTTTACCAATTTCCCACGGGCGGCCCATCTGGCGCATCTCCATCTGGCGGTCGCGGCGGGTCATATCAAGGCCGGTGGCATAACCCCAGACGTATTCATGCGCCTGTTCCAGTGGAATATCGCGCCCCTGCTTGCCGATGGCGACCACCAGCTCAATCTCATAGTGATAGTTGTCGGTCTGCGCCGGGTACGGCAGATCCAGCGTCTCGCCAGCGGCCACCGGCACTACCGCATCCGCAGGTTTGCAGAAAAAGAACGGCGACTCGCGATCCGGATCGAAGCCCATTTCGCGGGCGTGGGCGGCATAGTTGCGGCCCACGCAGTAAACGCGGCGCACCGGGAACTGCTCATCGCTGCCAACAACGGGTACGCTAATCGGGGCCTGGGGTGCAAAAACGTATTGGGTCATGATGGTTTTCCTTATTATTAATAACGCGCTTCGCGGAACAGGCCTAAGGCCTCTTGTACTGGACGGTCCGAGAAGCTGAATAACACGCAATCTTCATCAGCGTTGAACGACACGCCGTGCCACGTCGGCGCGACGAAGATATCTTTCGCCTGGAAGGCGAAAGTTTGTTCGCCGATGGTCACCTGACCGCCGCCTTCCACCACGTGATAGATGGTGCTATCGGTGGTTTTCGCCACCCGGGAGCGGAAGCCCTTCGGCAGCAATTGCAGGAAAGCGCCCATTGATGGCATCGGGTAACCGCCGGTCACCGGATTGACGTAGCGCATCTTGTAGCCATCCCATTCATCGGCCTCGCCGAGACGGGTCAGGTCATGCAGCGCCTCGCGGCTGCGGTCATAGCGGTAGTTGAAAATCGGCGATGAATTCCCCACCTGGTGGCGTAGCGGCAGCATATTCGCGGCGTAGCGCGGCAGATAATCCCCCTCTTTACGCGTCACCGGCTGCTGCTCCTGCGGGTAATCTTCGGCAAAGCCGCAGCCGAGATAATTCACCAGCGGCAGATCGAGGCCATCCAGCCAGATAACCGGTTCCTCGCCCGGGTTGCCGTGATCGTGCCAGCGCCACTGCGGAGTCAGGATGAAATCGCCGGGGCTCATCTGCGTCCGCTCGCCATCGACGGCGGTAAACGCGCCGTGGCCTTCGACGACAAAGCGCAATGCCGACTGGTTATGGCGATGGCTCGGCGCCACTTCGCCAGGCATGATTAGCTGCAGGCCGGCGTACAGCGACGAGGTGATCGACGACTGGCCGCGAAGCTGCGGGTTCTCCAGCACCAGTACGCGGCGCACCGCCTCTTTGGCGCCGATTAACTGCCCGCTCTCCAGCAGCAGCGGGCGGATTTCCTGATAGTTCCAGTACGCCGGCGCGCAGTTGGCATTCGGCGTTTGCGGCACCAGATGGTGCAGTGACTCCCACAGCGGGCTCAGGTGCTGCCCGGAAATATGTTGGTAGAACTGCTGGCGATCGCGGTGCGCCTGCGCAGTGGATTGCGTCATTATTGTTCTCCTCATTTATTCGCGATACCGGCAGAGGGCAGCGCGTCGGGTACAGATCCAGGGTGGCGGACCGCCAGCGTCAGCAGGATAAGCATCACTGCGCTCATCGCCGCCGGTACCGCAATAACGTAAAACAGCGTGTCGAAAGAGAAATTCATCGCCATCATCATGCCGCCGGAGAGTGACCCGACGATGGCGCCGCAGCGGCCGACGGCGTTAGACCAGCTGACGCCGGTTGCCCGGCTCTGGGTCGGATAGAGCGTGGCGGTCAGCGCATTAAGGCCTACCTGCGAACCGCTGACGCCAATGCCGGTACCAAAAATCGCCAACGCCATCAGCCACAGACCGTCCTCGCTTAAGCCGATCATCACGATACATAGCGCCCCCAGGCAGTAGCTCAGCGCCAACACGCGGAAGGGATTGAAACGGTCCATCAGGACGCCAAGCAACAGAGCGCCAAGCGTACCGCCCACCTGAAACGCGGCGGTCACCCACGACGCATGCTGCAAATCGATACCGCGATGGTTAAGTAGCGTCGGCATCCAACTGGAGAGCAGGTAGATAATCAGCAGGCTCATAAAGAACACCACCCACAGCATCAGGGTGATCGCTAACTGACGGCCCGCAAACAGCTGGCTAATGCTGCCTTTCGGCCCGACCGCCGGTTCATCCAGCCAGAAATGGCTATCGTCGTAGCGCTCGCCGGTAATAGCGCTCACCGTTTTGGCGATGGCGGACTGCGGCAACCCGCGACGTACCTGCCAGCGCGGCGATTCCGGCAGCGCCCACAGCAGCGCGACGGCCAGCAGCAGCGGCAGGATCCCGCCCAGAGCCAGAATGCCGTGCCAGCCAATTTGCGCTACCAGCTGCGCGCTGACCACCCCGCCCAGCGCCGAGCCAAGCGTGAAGCCGCAGAACATCAAGGTGACTAATGCGCCGCGGCGACGGGCCGGCAGATATTCCGAGGTCATGGTAATGGTGTTAGGCATCGCCCCCCCCAGTCCCAGCCCGGTGAGAAAACGCAGGATAACCAGCATCTCAAGACTGGTAGAAAACGCGGAAAGCAGACTGAAAAGGCCAAATAGCGCGACGCAAAACTCAATCACTCGTTTTCGGCCCAAGCGGTCAGACAGCGGGCCGCAGAGCAGCGCCCCGGCGGTCAATCCTAATAGTCCGGCGCCGAACAGCGGCGCGAGGTCGCTGGCGCTAAGCTGCCAGTGAACGCGGATATCAGGGGCGATAAAACCAATGGCGGCGGTATCAAAACCATCGAGCATCACCACCAGAAAACAGCAGATAATCACACGCCACTGCAGCGCGCCAACTGGCGCTGCGTTAAGTAACGTCTGTAGTTCACGTCGTTGAGCCATAATGATGCCTCAGTGCAGGTCAGGGTAGATGTTGTATTTATTTCTTTTATGTTGCGATTTTGTAACTTAGGCGATGAAATGTACAATGGCTTTTCGGGCATAGGCATAACCTGGAGGTTATCGACTGATGGCGAACTGGACGCAAAAATTAAAGCTGCAGCATCTGAAAATGCTGGTGGCGCTGGGTGAGCAAGGCAACCTTACCCAGGTGGCGAAAATGATGAATATCACCCAGCCGGCGCTCTCTAAGTGGCTGACGCAGTTTGAAGAAGAAGTGGGAATGCCGCTATTTGAACGCCATAGCAAAGGTCTGCGTCCTTCGGAAGGCGGCAAGCTGCTGCTCCAGCATGCTCAGCGGCTGATCAACGATATGTCGCGCTCGCAGTATGAAATCGAGCGCTTTAAGCAAGGCGGGCTGGTCGGCAGCCTGATGATCGGCTGCTCGCCGGTGGCGACCGATTGCGTCGCGCAGGCGATCCTCGCCCTGCTTAAAGAGATGCCGACACTGCATCTGAATATCGAAGAGAAAGTCATGACTCCACTGCTGCACGACCTGCTCTCCGGCGTGGTCGATGTGGTCGTCGGACGCGTCGGCGGACGGGCGCTGGAACTGCCGCTCAATTACCGCGTGCTGTATACCGAACCGGTGTGCTTCGTCGCTCGCCCCGATCATCCGCTGGCCAGCCTGGCGCATCTGAGCTGGGCGGATCTCGCCGCCTGGCGCTGGATTGTCTGGCCCACCGGCACGCCCATTCGTCAGAGTATTGATAACGCGCTGGTCGATAACGGCGTCATGCTGCCGGAAAACACCATCGAGTCGGCATCAATGAATGTCACCAGCAATTTGCTGCAAAGCAGCGATATGATCTCTATTCTTTCCTTGCGGCTGGCGCAGCATTACGCCGAGCATCAGCAGTTAGCGATTCTTAATTTGCCGCGTATTGAACAAAAAGGTAGCGTTGGGGTGTTCTGGCGCAAAAGCGAAGTGCCCTCGCAGGCGCTGAGCCGCTTTCTCCACTATCTTGCCGTATAACATTACTGTTCCCATTTTCTATGCTGACGATGCGTAGAATTCATGATGTGATCGGTAGCACATTTCAGGGTTTAATTGTAT
>CABUCP010000169.1 GCA_902490055.1 uncultured Klebsiella sp.
GGTGGGGTATGGAATCTCAAATCTGGGTTGTAAGCACGCTGCTTATCAGCATCGTGTTAATCGTCTTAACGATCGTCAAACTAAAGTTTCATCCGTTTCTGGCCCTGCTGCTGGCGAGCTTTTTCGTCGGCGCGATGATGGGCATGAGTCCGCTGGATATGGTCAACGCCATTGAGAACGGTATCGGCGGCACGCTTGGCTTCCTCGCGGCGGTGATCGGTCTCGGCACCATCCTCGGCAAGATGATGGAAGTCTCCGGCGCGGCGGAACGCATCGGCCTGACGCTGCAGCGCTGCCGCTGGCTATCGGCGGACGTGATAATGGTGCTGGTCGGCCTGATCTGCGGCATTACGCTGTTTGTCGAAGTGGGCGTGGTGTTGCTGATCCCGCTGGCGTTCTCTATCGCCAAAAAAACCCATACTTCGCTGCTGAAGCTGGCCATTCCTCTGTGTACAGCCCTGATGGCGGTACATTGCGTGGTGCCGCCGCACCCGGCCGCGCTGTTCGTTGCCAACAAGCTGGGCGCCGATATCGGTACGGTTATCGTCTATGGCCTGTTGGTTGGCCTGATGGCATCGCTGGTCGGCGGCCCGCTGTTCCTCAAGCTGCTCGGCAACCGTCTGCCGTTTAAACCTGTGCCGACTGAATTTTCCAATCTCGAAGTCCGCGAAGAGTCGACGCTGCCGTCGCTTGGCGCCACGCTCTTTACCGTGCTGCTGCCAATTGGCCTGATGTTGATAAAAACCGTCGCCGAACTGAATATGGAAAAAGGCAGTAGGCTGTATATGCTGCTGGAGTTTATCGGCAACCCGATCACCGCGATGTTTATCGCAGTGTTTGTCGCCTATTACATCCTCGGCATCCGCCGCCAGATGGGGATGGGCGTCCTGCTGACCCATACCGAAAATAGCTTCGGGTCGATTGCTAATATCTTGCTGATTATTGGCGCGGGCGGCGCATTCAATGCGATTTTAAAATCCAGCGGCCTGGCCGATAGCCTGGCGGTCATACTTTCGAATCTGCATATGCACCCGATTCTGCTGGCCTGGCTGGTGGCGCTGATCCTGCACGCCGCCGTTGGCTCCGCTACCGTTGCGATGATGGGCGCAACCGCGATTGTCGCCCCCATGCTGCCGCTCTATCCAGGCGTAAGCCCGGAGATCATCGCCATTGCCATCGGTTCTGGCGCTATTGGCTGCACGATCGTTACCGATTCCCTGTTCTGGCTGGTAAAACAGTACTGCGGCGCAAGCCTCAGTGAAACGTTCAAGTACTATACAACGGCGACATTTATTGCTTCGTTACTTGCACTAGCCTGCACCTTCCTGCTTTCTTTCATCATCTGAGCGCAAAGAGACGTAATATGAAAAACGCTGACATGACCACCTTAACCGCGAACTTCCCGCTTGTGCAGGACCTGATCGCCCTGAAAGAAACCACCTGGTTTAACCCGGCGACAACAACCCTGGAGCAAGGGTTACCCTACGTCGGCCTGACCGCCGACGATGTACAAGACGCTCACGATCGCCTTGAGCGCTTCGCGCCGTATCTGGCGGAAGCTTTCCCGGAAACGGCCGCCAGCGGCGGGATCATCGAATCAGAAGTGGTTGCTATTCCGGCAATGAAACGCAGCCTCGAACAAAAGTTCAACCAGCCGATTGCCGGCGATCTGCTGCTGAAAAAAGATAGTCATCTGCCGATTTCCGGCTCAATCAAAGCCCGCGGCGGGATTTATGAAGTTCTGACCCATGCGGAAAAGCTAGCGCTGGAAGCCGGGCTGCTCACCACCGCAGACGATTATCGCCAATTGCTGACGCCGGAATTTAAACAGTTCTTCAGCCAGTACAGCATCGCCGTCGGCTCTACCGGCAACCTCGGTATGTCGATCGGCATCATGAGCGCGCGCATCGGTTTTAAGGTCACGGTGCATATGTCGGCGGATGCCAGGGCGTGGAAAAAGGCCAGGCTGCGCAGCCACGGCGTAACGGTCGTTGAGTATGAAGAGGATTACGGCGTCGCGGTCGAACAGGGGCGTAAGGCGGCGGAGTCCGATCCGAACTGCTTTTTCATCGACGATGAAAATTCGCGCACGCTATTCCTTGGCTATGCCGTTGCCGGCGAGCGCCTGAAAGCGCAGTTCGCCAAAGCCGGACGCGTGGTCGACGCCGATCATCCGCTGTTCGTCTATCTGCCGTGCGGCGTCGGCGGCGGCCCCGGCGGGGTAGCATTCGGTCTGAAACTGGCATTTGGCGACCACGTTCACTGCTTGTTCGCAGAACCAACCCACTCGCCATGCATGCTGCTCGGTATCTATACCGGGCTTCACGACCAGATTGCGGTGCAGGATTTAGGCATTGATAACCTGACCGCCGCCGATGGTCTGGCGGTCGGTCGCGCTTCCGGGTTCGTTGGCCGGGCCATGGAACGCCTGCTCGACGGCCTGTATACCCTCGACGACCGGACGATGTACGACATGCTGGGCTGGCTGGCAACGGCGGAGAACATTCGTCTTGAGCCGTCCGCGCTGGCCGGAATGGCCGGGCCGCAGCGCGTTTGCGCCAGCCGGGAGTATCACCAGCTACAAGGGCTGAGCGCCGAACAGCTGCGCCACGCGACCCATCTGGTATGGGCCACCGGCGGCGGTATGGTGCCGGAAGAAGAGATGGCGCAGTATCTGGCGAAGGGGCGCTAAATCGCCCGCAGCAGCGGCATCAGTTCTCCCGGTGACCGCTGCTGTTTACGCAGATCGCGCATGACCCGCATGCAGGGCGCGCTGGCAACAAAGAACTGGCGATAGCCTTCGCACAGCGGGTCGTCGTCGCCTGCGCATAATCGCCGCCAGGCGCAGACGAAGCAGCCGCTGTTGGCGGCGACCTGCCGCCGCTCGCGCAGCGGTTCCCCGCACCAGATGCGCAGGGTTTCATCAAACAACGTTATCGTTATTCGCCCGATATCTTCCCGCGCCCAGATATGGAAAATCGCACAGAGGAAATCGCCCCAGAGATCGGCATCTTCCGCCTTAAGCTGCGGTATAAAGCGTACGGCACGCGCGCCCTGCGCGCGGAGCTCGCGATACAGCTGCTGCGGCTGCTGGCAGTGGTGGCGATAAATTCTCACCTCCTGCACTGCCGGTTCGTTGTGCGCGAGGGAGTGGCATTCTGTCCGACATCCTGTCATGTCACATCCTTAATAAATAAAATGATCTGCCGTAGATGCGTTACAGCAAACAATAATGACAGCGAAAGCACTGCGAGGGAGATCAAAAATTTGTCACGAACTGCTCCCGCTTGCAAAAAATCGCTCTCGCCAACATCCATCAAATTGCGACTGCGGGTATAGCGCCAGAGAATTATCGCCACCACCGCCAGTACGCCAATCGATATCCAGAACGCCAGCCCGGCGCTGTGCCAGCTATGTTTAATCGCCAGCGCCATCAGCGCCGCATAGCCTAGTAGAGTGCGAAACCACGCCAGCGACGTGCGCTCCGGCTGCAATCCGGGGTCGCTCTCGCGCCGCGCCCGGCGTTTATCCGCCATACAGCACCAGCAGCATCACCGCTGCGACCACCGCCAGCAACAGGACGCTAATCACCAGCAGCGTGCGGGTATAGGGGAGATCCTGCTTCAGGCGCATCGCCTTTTCGTTACTCAGCCAGCGCAGATAGCCGTAGACCGCCAGACCGCCGGCAAACAGGCACAGCAGCAGCGCTAACACTTCGCGGATAAGCGGGGTGGCAAAATCCGGCGCCAGCTGATCCAGGCCGACGCCGGCGGCGAGAAAGCCGAGCGCCGTGCGGATCCACGCCAGAAAAGTACGTTCGTTGGCCAGCGAAAAGCGGTAATCCGGCGCTTCGCCGACGCGGGAGATTTTCATCAGCAGTCCTTGTTCGTCACGCAAACAGGCCTCAGCATAGCCTAAATCACGAACAGGAGAGAAGAACCGGCACCCGATGGATGCCGGTAAAGCGAGGATTAATGCAGCTCCGGCCAGTACGCGGTGTTGGCCGCAATCAGGTCATCGAGGATCGCTTTCGCCACCGAGGCGCTCGGCACGGTTTTCGACAATGTAATCGCCTGCCACAGCTTGTGATAGGAGCGCTGCTCCCAGGCATCGACCACCAGTTTTTCCACCGCCACCTGCTGGCTCATCATCCCTTTCTGGAAGTGAGGAATATCGCCGACCGTCAACGGTTCCGGTCCGTTATGGCCGACCAGGCAAGGGATCTCCACCATCGCATCGGCATCAAAGTTATGGATTGCGCCATTGTTAGGCACAATCAGCAGCATCCTTTCCTGAGTGTTAAAAGCGATAGCCGTCGCTAAATCGACGATATACGACGCGTGTTCGTCAATCTCCAGATCGCCGGCGGATGATTTACCGGCAGCGATAATCGCCCGGCAGGCGCTGAAGACGTTTTTCTCCCGGTGATCCATCACCTCATTGGCGCGGGTGCGCTCCGGGTTGGAGTGCGCCACGACGTAATCCGGATACAGATAATATTTCAGGTAAGTATTCGGCATGGTTTGCGGATCCAGCGCCTGCACATCTTTCGCTTTGGCGAAAGTATCGTTCCAGCTGGCCTCGGTATGCGGGTCGTTTGATGGCGGTACATAGCCGTATTTCGCCACATATTCGCGCAGTTTCGGCATCAAATCGTTGCCGTCGAGATCCTCAATCGACGTCCACCAGCCAAAGTGGTTGAGGCCGTAGTAGCGCACGCGCATCTGCTTGCGGTCTTTAAGACCGACGATTTTCGCCATCCGCCCTTCAATGCCGATCGGCATATCGCAGATATTGAGAATCCTGGCGTTCGGCCGCAGGCGACGGGTGGCTTCCGCCACAATCGCCGCCGGGTTGGAGTAGTTAAGCATCCAGGCGTTCGGCGAATATTTTTGCATATAATCCACCAGTTCCAGCACGCCGCCGATAGAGCGCATACCGTAGGCAATACCGCCCGGTCCGCAGGTTTCCTGACCCAGCACGCCGTGGCGCAGCGGAATTTTTTCATCCTGTTCGCGCATAGGGTATTTGCCGACGCGGATATGCGCCATCACGAAATCGACATCGCTAAAGGCGGCCTGCGGGTCGGTGGTGTAGCTGAACTCAATCTCCGGCGCCTGTTCTTTGAGGATAACTTTACAGGCTTCGGCGATGGTCTCCTGACGCGCGCCATCGTTGTCATAAAATTTCAGCGCCCGCAGCGGGAAACGATCGCGGTTTGCCAACAGCATTAAGACGATGCCTGGGGTAAAGGTACTGCCGCCGCCTGCGATAACAACTGAGAATTTTTTCATGATACTGCCTCCGTCATGGTGGGATGTTCGGTCGGTAAAGAATCTTTCATTAGGGTTTCCAACTGGTCGCGAACCTGCGGGACATGCAGGCCGACAATGACCTGAATACCGTTGCCGCGGCGGACCACGCCGTGGGCGCCGAGCGCTTTAAATACCTCGTCGCTTTGCGTTTTGGCCATATCCACCAGCGCGATACGCAGCCGGGTGGCGCAGTTATTGATGCTTTCGATATTGCCGGCTCCGCCCAGCGCCTGCAGGAAGCCCCCGGCCTGGCCCAGTTTGTTTTCCGTCGCCGCCGCGGCGCTGGTTTTGCCGCGCGCCGCCTGATAATCCGCTTTGCTGTAGAGCTTGATTTCGCTGTCTTCGCGACCCGGCGTTTTCAGGTTCAGACGCAGGATCAGAGCGCGGAAGATGACGAAGTAGATGCCGGTAAAGCAGACGCCGATGCCTATCTGGATAAACATCATCGAGGCGTGGTTATGGAACATAGGGATCCAGTTTTGCGGCAGGAACTGATCGAGCAGGCCGCCGCCAAAGTTCCCCACCACGCCGCTGACATACATTACCGTCGCCATGGTGGCCGCCAGCACCGCATGCACGGCGAACAGCAGCGGAGAAATAAACAGGAAGGTGAACTCCAGCGGTTCGGTAATGCCCACCAGCACCGCCGTCAGGGTGGCGGGGATCAGCAAACCGGCAACCTTGACGCGGTTTTGCGGCGCGGCGGTAAAGTAGAGCGCCAGCGCAATGCCCACCGAACCAAAGACTTTCGAGTTGCCATGCAGGGCAAAACCGCCCTCCGGGAACAGCGCTTTCAGCGGCTCGACGCTCTGACTGAACGCTTGTAGATGCTGCGCCCAGTAAACCTGAATGCCGCCTTCAACCACCGCCGGGCCGAAGATAAACGGCCCATAGACAAAGTGGTGCAGACCGGTCGGAATCAAAATGCGCTCAAGGAAGATGTAGACCCACACGCCGAGCGCGCCGGCAGAACGCAGGAAAGCTTGCAGCGATTCAATCCCCATCTGTACCTTCGGCCAGCCAAGCAGCGTCAGCCAGGCGCAGGGGATCATCGCCAGGAAGGCGACAATCACCACAAACGATGAGCCCTGGAAAATACCGAGAAACACCGGCAGCGGTTTATCGAAATAGCGATTGTGCAGCGCGGTGACAAGACCGGAGATCACAATCGCCCCGATAATGCTGGTATCGAGCGTTTTAATCCCGGCAATCATCGTCAGGCCGCTGCCCGCCGTTGGATCGGCGGAAAAGTCGACGCCGAAGAAGTGGCCCCAGGTCATCCCCATGGCGTTGATAAAGTAGTTCCAGGTAAGAAAACTCACCAGCACCGCCAGGCAAGCCCGACCTTGAGCCTGTTTCGCCAGGCCAATCGGTAAACCGACGGCGAAAATCAGCGGCATATTACGAAAGACGGTCCAGCCGCCCTCTTCAATGATGTGAACAATCTGCGCGAACAGGCTATCGGGTGCGGTAAGCGCTTCACCGACAAACATCGGGTTGCGCAGCATAATGGCGATACCCACCACAATCCCGGCAAAGGGAAACAGCAATACCGGGGTAAACATGGCGCCGCCGAAGCGTTGTATTTGACTGAGCATTTGAAAATCCTCATGAAACAACTCGTAGGGTAAGTGGCCTCTTTTTGTTCTTTACCGGCCTGCTACGAGCATAGGAATTCGCCCCGTCGGCAACATGCTGCGCCGCTACGATTCGTGATCGCATTCATGGTTTTAATTACGCCAATGTTGTCTACTTTTTTACCAA
>CABUCP010000170.1 GCA_902490055.1 uncultured Klebsiella sp.
GGCGGTTTCGGCCTGTGCGGCATTCCGGAAAACTTAATTGCCGAGGTCAAACGCCGCCAGGTTCAGGAGCTGACGGTGGTCTCAAACAATTGCGGCGTTGATGATTTCGGTCTCGGCATGTTGCTGGAAACGCGCCAGGTACGCAAAGTCGTGGCCTCCTACGTGGGCGAAAACGCCCTCTTCGAACAGTTGGTACTGAGTGGTGAACTGGCGGTAGAGCTTACGCCGCAGGGTACGCTTGCCGAGAAAATCCGCGCCGGCGGCGCCGGGATCCCCGGATTCTATACCGCCACCGGCTACGGTACCCCGGTGGCGGAAGGTAAAGAGGTACGCCAGTTCGATGGCAAAAGCTACATCCTCGAAGAGGCGATCCGCGGTGATTTTGCCCTGGTTAAGGGGTGGAAATCCGACTGGTACGGCAACGTTGTCTATCGCCATACCGCCCAGAATTTCAACCCGCTGATGGCCACCGCCGGGCGTATCACGGTGGTGGAAGTCGAAGAGATCGTCGCGCCCGGCGAACTGCCGCCCAGCGCCATCCACACGCCGGGCATTTACGTCGACAGGCTGATCGTCGGGCAATTCGAAAAACGTATTGAACAGCGCACGCTGCGCGCCGGAGGGAACTGAGTATGTTAACCCGCGAACAGATGGCGATGCGCGTCGCCCAGGAACTGCGCGACGGCGACTACGTCAATCTTGGTATCGGCATCCCCACGCTGGTGGCCAACTATATTCCGGAAGGTATCGAAGTCATGCTGCAGTCAGAAAATGGCCTGCTGGGGATGGGCGAGTTTCCCGATGAAGCAACGCTTGATGCCGACATGATTAACGCCGGTAAGCAGACCGTTACCGCACAAACCGGGGCAGCAATATTCGACTCCGCTCAGTCATTCGCCATGATCCGCGGCGGCCACGTCGACCTCACGGTACTTGGCGCCTTTGAAGTCGACGTCGCCGGCAACATCGCCTCGTGGATGATCCCGGGAAAAATGGTGAAAGGCATGGGCGGCGCGATGGATCTGGTCGCCGGCGCGCAAAACATCATCGTGGTCATGACCCACGCCTCGAAAAACGGCGAATCCAAATTGCTCCCGCAATGCACCCTACCGCTCACCGGCGCGGGCTGTATTCGCCGGGTGCTTACCGACCTCGCTCTGCTGGAAATTATCGACGGCGCTTTCGTCCTGCGCGAATACGCCCCCGGCGTCAGCATTGACGAAATTACCCATAAAACGGCGGGACGGCTAATCATTGCCGACGATGTCCGTGAAATGCGCTTCAACTGAGGACTCATAATGAAAGACGTCGCTATCGTCTGCGCGTTGCGAACGCCAATCGGCAGTTTTCGCGGCGCATTCGCCTCCCTTTCCGCGGTCGACCTCGGCGCCGCGGTCGTACGTAGCCTGCTGGAACGCACACAACTGCCAGCCGGCGCCGTTGATGAACTGATTTTCGGCCAGGTCTTAACCGCCGGCTGCGGGCAGAATCCGGCACGACAAACCGCGCTGCGCGCCGGACTGCCGGTTGAAACCCCGGCCGTTACCGTCAATCTGGTTTGCGGCTCCGGGCTGAAAGCCGTGCAGCAGGCGGTGCAGGCCATTCGCAGCGGCGATGCGGAGATCGTTATCGCCGGCGGCCAGGAGAGCATGAGCAACGCGCCTTATCTGGTCAACGGCGCGCGCGAAGGGCTACGTTTTGGCCACGCCAGGATGCAGGACAGCATGATTCAGGATGGCCTGTGGGATGCGTTTAACGATTATCACATGGGAATTACCGCGGAGAATCTCGCCGATGCCTTCGCCATTAGTCGCTCCCAGCAGGATACCTTCGCCGCCCTTTCGCAACGCAAAGCGGCAGCCGCGATGGCCGCCGGACGTTTTCAGGCCGAGATCGTCCCGGTCACCGTGGCGCAGGGGAAAAAAACGCCGCGGATGGTTGCCGATGACGAACAGCCGCGCCCGGAGACCAGCGAACAACAGCTGGCGCAGCTGCGGCCGGCCTTCCGCGCCGAAGATGGCAGCGTCACCGCCGGTAATGCCTCATCGCTCAATGACGGCGCCGCGGCGGTGCTGCTGATGAGCGTTGAGAAAGCGCAGCAGTTGGGTCTGCCGGTGCTGGCGCGGATTGTGAGTTCGGCGGTCGCCGGCGTCGACCCGTCGATGATGGGAATCGGCCCGGTTAGCGCCTGCCGAAAAGCGCTCCATCGCGCCGGCTGGACGCTGGATGAGGTGGAGTTAATCGAAGCCAACGAAGCTTTCGCCGTTCAGGCCCTGGCCGTCGGCAAGCTGCTGGAATGGGACAGCCAGAAGGTCAACGTCAACGGCGGCGCCATCGCGCTTGGCCATCCAATTGGCGCTTCCGGCTGCCGTGTTCTCGTCACTCTGCTGCATGAGATGCAACGCCGCGGTCTCAGCAAAGGCCTGGCAACCCTCTGCGTCGGCGGCGGTCAGGGTATCGCTATGACTATCGAACGTTAACAGGAGCCACTATGTTTACACCTCAACTGGCGGTGCTGGGAGCCGGCCTGATGGGCGTCGGTATCGCCTGCCATTTCGCCCGCCACGGCCACGCCGTTCGCCTGTATGACACCGACCCGGGGCGCATTAGCGATATTCCCGGCGTCGCCACGGCGATCCTACGCGAACTCGAAGAGTGCGGCCAGTTTGCCCCCGCGCAGCGCGCAGCGGTACTCGCACGTCTCAGCGGCACCACGGCGCTTAGCGATCTTGCCGACGCCACTTTGCTTATCGAAGCCATTCCGGAGCGTCTTGCGCTCAAACACGCTTTATACGCCGAACTGGAAACGCTGATCGCCGACGAAGCCATTATCGCCAGCAACACCAGCGGCTTACCGCCGGATCAGCTGGCGCAGGGGCTGCGCCATCCAGAGCGCTTACTGATCGCCCACTTCTGGCATCCGCCGCATTTTATTCCACTGGTAGAAGTTGTGCCAGGCAGCGCGACCCTGCCGCATCTGGCAAATCAGATTAGCGACTTTTTATCCGCCTGCTCGCTGGAGGCGGTGGTACTCAACCGCGCTGCGCCGGGCTTCGTCGGCAATCGCCTGCAGTTTGCCCTGCTGCGTGAAGCGCTACATATCGTCAAGAGCGGCATCGCTTCGCCAGAGGACAAAGTAATGCGCGCCTCGCTCGGCCGCCGCTATGCGATGGTCGGGCCGTTGGAGGCCGCCGATATGACCGGATTAGCGACGGTACAGGATATCTGCCAGCACCTGTTGCCTGAGCTCGCCAGCGGCAATGAAATGATGTCGCTGGTCGCCGAACTGGTGGCGCAAGGTCATACCGGCGCTCGCAGCGGGCAAGGTTTTTACCGCTGGGATGAGGCCCGGCAGAAACGAATTCAGTCGCGCCGTGAACACCAGCTGCGCTACGCCCTGAAACCGTAACTTCTCGTTTTGTACCCCGACAATAACAATGATAGTGAGGAGTCGTGATGAGTGTGTTGATTGCCCTGGCCGCGCTGGGATTACTGATGCTGGCGGCGTATCGTGGATACAGCGTTATCCTTTTTGCCCCTATCGCCGCGCTTGGCGCGGTTCTGCTCACCGACCCGAGCGCGGTTGGCCCCACCTTTACCGGCCTGTTTATGGAAAAAATGGTCGGCTTTGTGAAGCTCTATTTCCCGGTATTTCTGCTGGGCGCCGTATTCGGCAAGCTCATTGAGCTGTCGGGATTCTCGCGTTCCATCGTCGCCGCCGCGATTCGCATTCTCGGGCGGCGACACGCGATCCCGGTTATCGTGCTGGTGTGCGCCCTGCTGACCTACGGCGGCGTCTCATTGTTCGTGGTGGCTTTTGCGGTCTATCCTTTTGCCGCCGAACTGTTTCGCCAAAGCGGTATTCCAAAACGGCTTATTCCGGCGACCGTCGCGCTGGGCGCGTTCTCGTTCACCATGGATGCCCTACCCGGCACCCCGCAGATCCAGAACATTATCCCCACCAGCTTTTTCGGCACCAACGCCTGGGCTGCGCCCTGGCTGGGACTGATTGGCTCGCTGTTTATCATCATCCTTGGTTTACTGTGGCTGGAGCGCCAGCGGCGCAAAGCGCAGGACCTTGGCGAAGGCTATGGAACCAATCTGCAAAATGAGCCGGAGACGCCGGATAACATCAACCTGCCGCACCCGCTTATCGCCATTGCCCCGCTGCTGCTGGTCGGGGTGCTAAACCTGCTGTTTACCCGCTGGATCCCGCAGTGGTACGGCGCCAGCCACGAACTGACGCTGCCGGGGCTGGCCAAGCCGATCGTCACCGAAGTCGGCAAAATCACCGCGATTTGGGCCGTCGAAGCCGCGCTGCTGTCAGGTATCATCGTGGTGCTGGTGTTCGGTTTTCGCAATATTCGCGGCCGGCTGGCGGAAGGTAGCCGCACCGCGGTCGGCGGGGCGATCCTCGCGGCAATGAACACCGCCTCGGAATATGGTTTTGGCGCGGTGATCGCCGCCCTGCCGGGCTTCCTGGTGTTGTCTAAAGCGCTGACCGCCATTCCCAATCCGCTGTTAAACGAGGCGATTAGCGTCACCGTTCTGGCCGGGATCACCGGTTCCGCTTCCGGCGGCATGAGCATCGCACTGGGGGCGATGTCCGATACCTTCGTCGCCGCCGCACATGCCGCCAATATTCCGCTCGACGTGCTGCACCGCGTCGCCTCAATGGCCAGCGGCGGCATGGATACCCTGCCGCACAACGGCGCGGTGATAACGCTGCTGGCGATCACCGGCTTAAGCCATCGTCAAGCCTATGGCGGTATTTTCGCCATTACGGTCATCAAAAGCCTCGCGGTTCTGTTTGTCATTGCCGTGTTCTATTTAACCGGCATTGTCTGATGCATGATGTAAGGAGTCACAAAATGAATTTAAACGGTAAAACGGCACTGGTCACCGGATCCACCAGCGGCATTGGTTTAGGCATCGCCAAAGTGCTGGCGCAGGCCGGCGCGCAACTGGTGCTAAACGGCTTTGGCGACAGCAGCAGCGCCCGCGCCGAGATCGCCGCTCTGGGTAAAATTCCCGGCTATCACGACGCCGATCTGCGCGATGTCGGGCAAATTGAAGCAATGATGCGCTATGCCGAACGCGAATTTGACGGCGTCGATATTGTAATCAATAACGCCGGTATCCAGCATGTCGCCCCGGTGGAACAGTTCGCGGTGGAAAAGTGGAACGATATTCTGGCGATTAACCTGTCCAGCGTGTTCCACACCAGCCGCCTGGCGCTACCGGGCATGCGCGAGCGTAACTGGGGGCGCATTATTAATATTGCCTCCGTGCATGGTTTGGTCGCCTCGAAAGAGAAATCCGCCTACGTTGCCGCCAAGCATGGGGTTATCGGCTTTAGCAAAACGCTGGCGCTGGAGACCGCGCGTACCGGCATTACCTGTAACGCAATTTGCCCGGGCTGGGTGCTGACGCCGCTGGTGCAACAGCAGATCGATAAACGTATCGCTGAGGGGGCCGACCCGGAGCAGGCCAGAGAGCAGCTGCTTGCAGAAAAACAGCCTTCCGGCGAATTCGTGACTCCGCAGCAGCTGGGGGAAATGGCGCTGTTTTTATGCAGCGACGCCGCCGCTCAGGTCCGCGGCGCGGCGTGGAATATGGATGGCGGCTGGGTGGCACAGTAAAGCTTCCCCCCAACGGGGAGCCTTTCGGTTTCTCCCCGGTTGGGGCGCGCTATTCACCCTTCATATCAAAACGCACCTGGGCAAAGGCCTCATAGACCTGCGGATTGCTGAACGGCGGGAAGGTCGCCCTTTTTGCCGCCTCGCGCAGCGCCGCGCAGTAGGCTTTATTTCCCTCTGCGGTACGCATTTTTTCCAGGGTGCCATCCCGGGAGAATTCTAAATGCAGGCGGCACTTTTTACCCCGCCACGCGTAGCGGTCAGCGAGTTGCGACTCGAAGGCTTCTTTGATGCCCCTCGCCTGCTGAGCATATTCATCCTCGTCGCTAAAACGCCCGGAGCTACAGCTGCCCAGAGCAGAGGTTTTATGGCAATCAGCAGGATGTAGCGGCGCGCAACCACTGAGTGCAACAACTACCGCGACCAATATCAACGTTTTTTTCATCATACGTCCCTGTTGGTGTCAACAATAAAAGACCGCCTTACTGTAGCGCAAAGGGTGAGAATCGCGGCCTGCCATTTCTCAGGGGCAATATTCAAAACATCTGCAGGAAACGCTTCACCGTGCGCGAGCGCTCGAAGCGCCGCCAGGCAATGGCGATATCGGTCTTCAACGGCGTTCCGGCGAGCGGATGGTAGCTGACGTTGGGCAGCGCAATGCAGGTCATCGACTGCGGTACCAACGCAAAACCAAATCCGGCGTTCACCATGCTGAGCGATGACGAGATTTGCGACGACTGCCAGGCGCGGCTCATATCGATACCGGCCCGCAGGCAGCTATTGAACACCAGCTCATACAGGCCCGGCGCGACCTCGCGTGGAAAGAGGATCGGCGCCACCGCTTGTAGCTGTTCCAGCGCCAGAGTCGGCTGCGCAGAGAGCGGGTGGTCTTGCGGTAGCGCAATAACCATCGGCTCCTCATCAATAATACGTAGATTAAACGCCTTACTGCTTTCACACGGCAGGCGAACAAACGCGATATCGATTTCCGCCTCGCTCAGCGCCGTCATCAGGGTAGCCATATTGCCCTCCTGCTGATGCAGTGCGACCCCCGGATGCTCGCGCTGAAAACGGTGCAAGAAGGTAAAAATTTGCGGATGGAAAGCATCAGAGCTGGTAATGCCTAGCGCCAGACGGCCATTCATTCCGCGAGCAATACCTTTGGCCTTTTCCAGCGCCGCATCACTTAACGCCAGGATTTGGCAGGCATCTTCATAGAACGACTCTCCGGCTTCGGTGAGCTCGACGCCGCGGGTTAATCGGCGGAACAGCGGCGTCCCCACCTCACGCTCAAGTCGCTGAATTTGCTGACTTAACGGGGGCTGTGAGATCCCCAGCTCTTTGGCTGCCCGGGTGAAGTGCCGCGCCTGGGCAACGGCGACAAAATAACGCAGATAACGAAGTTCCATATCGAAAAGGTCTCAAAC
>CABUCP010000171.1 GCA_902490055.1 uncultured Klebsiella sp.
ATGAATCTACAACACTTAACCACCCTGTCAGTCATCAGCTTATCCGACTTACTCGGCTCAGGACTACCTGAGGGATGATTATGAGCAAGGATCACCGCTGCGGCGTTCACTTTGATTGCTTCGCGTACAATTTCTCGCGGATGCACCTCTACGTGGCTAAGAGTACCAGAAAAAAGGCGGCTATGTTTCAATACCCGATTCTGATTATCTAAAAAGATCGCCATAAAGATCTCCCGCTCTTCATCCGCCAGCTGGCTTTGCAGAAATTCTCGCGTCATCAGGGGCGTGACCAGCGACGGTTCCTCCCGCATCCGCAGGCTAAAATAGCGTCTCGCCAGTTCGGCAATACCTTTGAGTTGCGCGTACTTCGCAATGCCGATGCCATCAATATCATCAAACTGTCCTATGTCGGCCGACAGCAGCCCATACAGCGAACCGAAGTGCTGTAACAAGTGGTGGGAAAAAGCCAACACATCGAGGGTCCGCGTGCCGGTACGCAAAAACAGCGCCAGCAGCTCAACGTCGGTCAGCGCTTCAATGCCGTCACGCAGCATCTTTTCCCGCGGCATCATGAATTCCTGTATCTCCATCACCCACTCTCCTTAGTCATCCGTCGCCATCCTGGCACAGCCTTTTCACGCTGCCGACCGTTGATTTCCAGGCCTGCGTAGCCGCTCGCAAAGTGAATGCCTGGCATACGCACGATGCCTCAGGGATTGTGATAAGATGCGCGGATTCTGGTGTATTGCAACAGGACAAAATCATGATGAGTCTGGCTGGTAAAAAAATCGTTCTTGGCGTGAGCGGCGGCATTGCTGCTTATAAAACGCCGGAACTGGTGCGCCGACTGCGAGAACGCGGCGCGGATGTTCGCGTTGCCATGACGGAAGCCGCCAGGGCCTTTATCACCCCGCTGAGCCTGCAGGCCGTTTCCGGCTACCCGGTTTCCGATAGTCTGCTGGACCCTGCCGCTGAGGCCGCAATGGGCCACATCGAACTGGGTAAGTGGGCCGATTTAGTCATCCTCGCGCCGGCAACCGCCGACTTAATCGCCCGCGTCGCCGCCGGGATGGCGAACGACCTGGTCTCTACAATTTGTCTGGCGACGCCGTCGCCGGTAGCCGTTGTCCCGGCGATGAACCAACAGATGTACCGCGCCGCCGCCACGCAGCACAATCTGGCCACGCTCGCCTCCCGCGGGCTGCTGGTCTGGGGTCCGGATAGCGGCAGCCAGGCCTGCGGCGACGTCGGCCCGGGCCGCATGCTCGATCCGTTGACCATCGTAGACATGGCGGCGCAGCATTTCTCGCCTGTCAAAGATTTGCAACATCTTAACCTCATGATTACCGCGGGCCCAACCCGCGAGCCGCTGGATCCAGTGCGCTATATCACCAACCATAGCTCCGGCAAAATGGGCTTTGCGATTGCCGCCGCCGCCGCACAACGCGGCGCTAACGTCACGCTGGTCAGTGGCCCGGTGTCGCTGCCGACGCCGCCGTTTGTCCAGCGCATTGACGTCACCACCGCGCTCGAAATGGAAGCTGCGGTGCAAAATGGCGCGCAGCAGCAGCATATTTTCATCGGCTGCGCCGCCGTTGCCGACTACCGCGCCGCCATCATCGCCGATGAGAAAATTAAAAAACAAGGTGATGAATTAACTATAAAAATGGTCAAAAACCCGGACATCGTCGCCGGGGTGGCCGCACTAAAAATTAACCGCCCGTACGTTGTTGGATTTGCCGCCGAAACGAATAATGTGGAAGAATACGCCCGGCAAAAACGTGCCCGCAAAAATCTCGACCTGATTTGCGCTAATGATGTATCTCAGCCAAATCAAGGTTTTAACAGCGATAGCAACGCATTACACCTTTTCTGGCAGGATGGGGATAAGCGCTTACCACTTGAGCGCAAGGAATTCCTGGGCCAATTATTACTCGACGAGATCGTTACCCGTTATGATGAAAAAAATCGACGTTAAGATTCTGGACCCGCGTGTCGGCAAGCAGTTCCCGCTGCCGACCTACGCCACCTCCGGCTCCGCCGGACTTGACCTGCGTGCCTGTCTTGACGACGCCGTAGAGCTGGCCCCGGGCGCAACCACGCTGCTGCCGACTGGCCTTGCGATTCATATCGCCGATCCGTCGCTGGCGGCGGTGATTCTGCCGCGTTCTGGCCTGGGCCATAAACACGGCGTCGTGCTGGGCAACCTGGTCGGCCTCATTGACTCCGACTACCAGGGTCAGCTAATGGTCTCCGTCTGGAACCGTGGCCAGCAGAGCTTTACTATCGAACCAGGCGAGCGCATCGCGCAGATGGTGTTCGTACCGGTGGTACAGGCGGAATTTAATCTGGTGGAAGAGTTTGACGCCACCGACCGCGGCGAAGGCGGCTTCGGTCACTCAGGGCGCAAGTAAGCCCGGCTACACGGAACCCGCATCCCAAAGCGCATAATGCAATAACATCACCGCAAGCTAAGGTTTGCGGTCGCTTTGTGGATGCCTGCCTGACAAGTGCTTATTTTCAGGGGTATTTTAAAACATGGCAGAAAAACAAACTGCGAAAAGGAATCGTCGCGAAGAAATACTTCAATCTCTGGCGCTGATGCTTGAATCCAGCGATGGTAGTCAACGTATTACCACGGCGAAGCTGGCGGCATCCGTCGGCGTCTCCGAAGCGGCGTTATACCGTCATTTTCCCAGTAAGACCCGCATGTTTGACAGCCTGATCGAGTTCATTGAAGACAGTCTGATTACGCGCATCAATTTGATTTTGAAAGATGAAAAGGACACCACGGCGCGTCTGCGCCTGATTGTTCTGCTGATTCTTGGGTTTGGCGAGCGTAATCCTGGGCTGACGCGTATCCTCACCGGTCACGCGTTGATGTTCGAACAGGACCGCCTGCAGGGCCGCATCAACCAGCTGTTTGAACGTATTGAGGTTCAGCTGCGTCAGGTGATGCGCGAAAAGAAAATGCGTGAAGGCGAAGGCTACGTCCTCGACGAAACGCTGCTGGCAAGCCAGCTGCTGGCCTTCTGCGAAGGTATGCTGTCGCGCTTCGTACGTAGCGAATTTAAGTACCGCCCAACGGATGATTTCGACGCCCGCTGGCCGCTGGTCGCCGCACAACTGCAGTAAATCCTCACATGCAGCCGCAAGGCTGCATGACTCTCCTCGCAATCTACGCAAATTTGTCGCAAAGCCCAGGGCCATTGGTTGAATTGCCCAATGCGCTTTTCCGCTTACTTTTCCTACTATCCAGCTTGCTGAGCGTTTCACCCTACCTACAAAACCACCCGGCAAGGAGAGATTTGATGGCGACGTCACGGCGGGAATTACTCAAGATAGGCGGTCTGGCAACCGCATCATTACTCATTAGTCAAAAAAGCTTCGCAGCATGGGCCCCCTCTGAACGCTATCCCGACCCAAGCATTATCGCCGTCGATGACAGCTTTCGCCGCTACATGCTCGCCAGCGCGAAGGTCGAACGTATCGCCAGCGGCCTGCGTTGGGCAGAAGGGCCGGTCTGGTTTGGCGACATGCGGATGCTGCTATGGAGCGATATTCCAAATAACGCCGTCATGCGTTGGGATGAAGCCAGCGGGGAAACCAGCGTCTTCCGCTATCCGGCCAATTATAGCAACGGCCACGCGCGCGACAGGCAGGGGCGTTTAATTAGCTGCGAGCACGATACCCGCCGTATTACGCGTACCGAGTACGATGGCTCCATCACCGTGCTGGCCGACAACTATCAGGGCAAACCCCTTAATTCGCCAAACGATATCATCGTGAAGTCAGACGGCACGATCTGGTTCACCGACCCGCCGTTTGGCATCAGCGGCTTTTATGAAGGTCATAAGGCGACCCCTGAGCTGCCGCAAAACGTCTACTGTCTGGAGCCGGAAAGCCGCAAGCTGAGCGTGGTGCTGGGCGATGTGAAAGGGCCAAACGGTCTGTGCTTCTCCGCGGATGAAAAAATCCTCTACGTGGTGGAAAGCCGGGCGACGCCGAACCGCTTAATTCTGGCGTGGGACGTAGAAGGTAATACGCTGAAAAATAAACGCGTGTATCTCGACTGCGGTAACGGTACCGCCGATGGGATCGCCTGCGATGCAGACGGCAACCTGTGGTGCGGGTGGGGAACGGGCAATGAAGAGCTCGACGGCGTGCGGGTTTTTAACCCCCAGGGTAAGCATATCGGCACCATCAAGCTGCCGGAACGCTGCGCGAACTTATGCTTTGGCGGTGAACAGCGCAATCGGCTGTTTATGGCCTCCAGCACCTCAATCTACTCGCTGTACGTCAATGCCCAGGGCGCTAAACTGGTGTAGTTGAAAACCGGCAGCCAGGCTGCCGGTTTCAGCATCAGACGCCGTAGGCTTCGCGGTAAGCGCGAACCGAGGCCAGATGCTCAGCCATTTCCGGTTTTTCTTCCAGATAAGCGATCAGATCTTTCAGGGTGACGATAGAAATAACTTTGCAGCCGTAATCACGTTCGACTTCCTGAATCGCGGAGATCTCGCCGCGGCCGCGTTCTTGACGGTCAAGCGAGATCAGCACGCCAGCCAGCTCAGCGCCGTTAGCCTGGATGATTTCCATTGATTCACGAATTGCCGTGCCGGCGGTGATCACATCGTCTACCAGCATGACGCGGCCCTGCAGCGCGCTGCCAACCAGGTTACCGCCTTCACCGTGGGTCTTCGCTTCTTTACGGTTAAAGCAGTACGGCAGGTCGCGATCGTGGTGTTCGGCCAGGGCGACTGCGGTCGTGGTGGCGATAGGAATACCTTTGTAGGCCGGGCCAAACAGCAGGTCGAACTCGATATTGGAATCCACCAGCGCCTCGGCGTAAAAACGGCCCAGCAGAGCCAGATCGCGCCCGGTATTAAACAGGCCGGCGTTGAAGAAATAGGGGCTCTTGCGCCCGGATTTCAGCGTAAATTCGCCAAACTTAAGAACCTGCTTGCTAAGCGCAAACTCAATAAACTGGCGCTGATACGGCTTCATGGATTCGCTCCTTTTAGTACTTTCATCATTGTCGGTCTACACGCGTTATTCTTCGCAGGTGTGATGAAGAATCACGCGCAAAAAAAAGGCGACTTCTCAGTCGCCTTAATCATTAATTTTCTAACGCCGCTTTCTGCGTCGTGATAATGGATTCGATGCCCCCTCGCGCTAACGCCAGGAGAGTGAGGAGCTCCTCATGGGTGAACGGCTCGCCTTCGGCCGTGCCTTGCACCTCAATGATGCGACCGTCTTCGGTCATCACCACGTTCATATCGGTTTCCGCGGCGGAATCTTCCACGTACTCCAGATCGCAAATGGCTTCACCATTAACAATACCGACGGAGACGGCGGCAACCATGCCCTTCATCGGGTTGGTCTTCAGTTTACCGGCAGCGACCAACTTGTTCAGCGCATCGGCCAGCGCGACGCAGGCGCCGGTGATGGAAGCGGTGCGGGTACCGCCGTCGGCCTGCAGCACATCGCAGTCGAGCGTAATGGTGAACTCGCCCAGCGCTTTCAGATCTACCGCAGCGCGCAGCGCGCGAGCGATCAGACGCTGGATTTCCATGGTGCGGCCGCCCTGCTTGCCTTTGGCGGCTTCGCGAGCGTTACGGGTATGAGTTGAACGCGGCAGCATGCCGTATTCCGCGGTGATCCAGCCCTGGCCCTGACCTTTCAGGAAACGCGGGACGCCTTCGTCGATGGAGGCGGTGCACAGCACTTTGGTATCACCAAATTCGACCAGCACGGAGCCTTCTGCGTGTTTTGTATAGTTACGGGTCAGGGTTACGGGACGCACCTGATTAGCGCTACGGCCTGCTGGACGCATGATTACTCTCCGGCTTGAAACGAATGTGGCTGCGCATTATACACAAATTCAGGCAAGTTGCATCGCGACGCCGCGCACGCGCCAATGCGGATAATGCGCGCTTATTCCTATCCTGAAAGGGCCTCGAAAGCTATAATCCTCCCCACTCTCCTTAAAAAACAGGAACGTCTATGATCCGCAGTATGACCGCCTATGCCCGGCGTGAAATCAAGGGTGACTGGGGTAGCGCCGCGTGGGAACTGCGCTCGGTAAACCAACGCTATCTGGAAACCTACTTCCGCCTGCCGGAGCAGTTCCGTAGCCTGGAGCCCGTGGTTCGCGAGCGTATTCGCTCTCGTCTGACTCGCGGGAAAATCGAATGTACCCTGCGTTTTGAACAGGATCCCAGCGCCCAGGGCGAGCTGATTCTTAATGAAAATCTGGCCCGGCAGCTGGTTAACGCCGCGAACTGGGTGAAAATGCAGAGCGATGAAGGCGAGATCAACCCGGTTGATATTCTGCGCTGGCCGGGCGTTATGGCCGCCCAGGAGCAGGACCTTGATGCCATCGCCGCTGAAATCCTCAATGCCCTGAACGGCGCGCTGGACGACTTTATCGTCGCCCGCGAAACCGAAGGCCAGGCGCTGAAAGCGCTGATCGAACAGCGACTGGAAGGCGTCAGCGCCGAAGTCAGCAAAGTCCGCGCCCATATGCCCGAAATCCTGCAGTGGCAGCGCGAGCGCCTGGTCGCCAAGCTTGAAGACGCTGAAGTACAGCTGGAAAACAACCGCCTCGAGCAAGAACTGGTGATGATGGCGCAGCGTATCGACGTCGCCGAAGAGCTGGACCGCCTGGAAGCGCACGTCAAAGAAACGTATAACATTCTGAAGAAGAAAGAAGCCGTGGGCCGCCGCCTCGACTTTATGATGCAGGAGTTCAACCGCGAGTCGAACACCCTGGCGTCAAAATCTATCAATGCCGAAGTGACCAATTCAGCGATTGAGCTGAAAGTCCTGATCGAGCAAATGCGCGAGCAGATTCAGAATATCGAGTAATACCTTCCCCTGCTGGCCCACTTCGCGGGCCAGCATTATTTTTTCTTATCCTTTTTCGATAAACAAAATACAAATCTCCCATAATTACTGACCACATCAGCT
>CABUCP010000172.1 GCA_902490055.1 uncultured Klebsiella sp.
TAATATTTTCCATTGGACCGGTCTCTCTCCACTGGTACGGCTTGATGTACCTGGTTGGTTTTGTTTTTGCGATGTGGCTGGCCACCCGTCGGGCAAATCGTCCGGGCAGCGGCTGGACAAAAAACGAAGTAGAAAACCTGCTGTACGCTGGTTTCCTCGGCGTGTTCCTCGGCGGCCGCATCGGCTATGTGATGTTCTACAATCTGCCGGTCTTCCTCAGCGATCCGCTGTACCTGTTCCGCGTCTGGGACGGCGGCATGTCGTTCCACGGCGGCCTGATCGGCGTGATTCTGGTGATGATCATCTTCGCCAAACGAACCAAGCGCACTTTCTTCCAGGTTTCTGATTTTATCGCGCCGCTGATCCCATTTGGCCTCGGCGCCGGGCGTCTGGGCAACTTCATTAACGGCGAACTGTGGGGCCGCGTTGACCCGAGCTTCCATTACTCGATGATTTTCCCAGGCTCGCGTGCGGAAGATCTGGCGCTGCTGCCGTCTCACCCGGAATGGCAATCGCTGTTTGATACCTACGGCGCGCTGCCGCGTCACGCCTCGCAGCTTTATGAGCTGGCGCTGGAAGGCGTGGTGCTGTTCCTGATCCTGAACCTGTTTATCCGCAAACCGCGCCCGACCGGGTCCGTATCCGGCCTGTTCCTGATTGGCTACGGCCTGTTCCGCATTATCGTGGAATTCTTCCGTCAGCCGGATGCGCAGTTCACCGGCGGCTGGGTGCAATACATCAGCATGGGGCAGATTCTTTCGATCCCGATGGTGCTTGCGGGTATCATTATGATGGTTTGGGCATATCGTCACCGCCCGCAGCAACAAAACTCTTGAGGAACCATGAAACAGTATCTTGATTTGATGCAGAAAGTGCTCGCAGAGGGCACGCAAAAAAATGACCGCACCGGCACTGGCACGATCTCTATCTTCGGCCATCAGATGCGTTTTAACCTGCAGGAAGGCTTCCCGCTGGTGACCACCAAGCGCTGTCATTTACGCTCCATCATCCATGAGCTGCTGTGGTTCCTGCAGGGCGATACCAACATTGCCTATTTGCACGAAAACAACGTCACCATCTGGGACGAGTGGGCGGATGAAAACGGCGATTTGGGGCCGGTTTACGGCAAGCAGTGGCGTTCCTGGCCCGCGCCGGATGGCCGCCATATCGACCAAATCTCCACGGTAATGGAACAGCTGAAAAACGACCCGGACTCGCGCCGCATCATCGTGTCGGCGTGGAACGTCGGCGAGCTGGATAAAATGGCGCTGGCGCCGTGCCACGCGTTCTTCCAGTTCTATGTCGCCGATGGCAAGCTCTCTTGCCAGCTGTACCAGCGCTCCTGTGACGTGTTCCTCGGCCTGCCGTTTAATATCGCCAGCTACGCGCTGCTGGTGCATATGGTGGCGCAGCAGTGCGATCTGGAAGTGGGTGATTTCGTCTGGACCGGCGGGGATACTCACCTGTACAGCAACCACCTGGAACAGACCGACCTGCAGCTTAGCCGCGAACCGCGCCCGCTGCCGAAGCTGGTCATTAAACGCAAACCGGCGTCAATCTTCGACTACCGCTTTGAAGACTTCGAAATAGAAGGTTATGACCCGCATCCGGGGATTAAAGCGCCAGTGGCGATTTAATCCCTCGATATTGATGACAAACCGGCGCTTCAAGCGCCGGTTTTTTTTGCCCCCTCGCCGGGGTTTTGCGAGCCAGATTCCTGGCTGCATTCAACATCCTGCAATCACTGAACTATTTTCCGAGCCGCTACGCGAACCGTCGCTTTGCCATTCGAACTGATAATCAGAGCAACGCATACTCAAGACCATGAATAGACAGCATGGCTACATCCTAATCGAAATGTTGGTCACCATGATGCTGGTGGTTATCCTCAGCGCCACTGGGATCTATAGCTGGCAACGTTGGCAGCAGCAACAGCGCCTGTGGCAGGTTGCCTGCCAGGTACGCGATTATCTCGTGCTGCTGCGCGATGATGCCAACTGGCACAACCGCGACCGCGTTATCAGCGCCGGGCAATCGGCTGGCGGCTGGTGCCTGAGCGCAACCGGTGAAGATGCCGACTGTAACGCGAAAACGCCTTTTACCCTGCAGCCGCTATGGCCGGGGATCGCGTTGCAGCACCTGACGGCGGGAATCGGCTTCTACGGCCTGCGCAACAGCGCCTGGGCTGGACATATCCTGCTGCAAAGCGACGGTGGAACGTGGCGGATTATTGTCTCGAACTGGGGGCGCATACGCCTGTGTCGGGAAGGGGAAGCGCTATGCCAGTAGCGGCGCGCGGCTTTTCATTGCTTGAAACGCTTATTGCGATGGCGATCGGCTCGATCCTGCTGCTGGGCGCCGCCCGTTTTCTCCCGGCGTTACAGCGCCAGGTTCTACAACAAACGCAGCAGCAGTCGCTGAACAATGAGCTGTGGCAACGCGTTTACGCCGTGGCAAAGCATATGCAGCGGGCTGGATATTGTGCGGGAGACTGTAGCGGGCAGGCACTGTCTATCACCGGCGGGGGCCAGTGCGTTATTGTTCGCTGGGATGGCAATAGTAACGGTATTTGGGACCTGGCGCCGGAATCCGATGCCGACTCCACCGGTTTTCGCCTGGGCGACGGAGCGCTGGAAACGCGGCGCGGCGTCAGCGACTGCAGCGGAAAAGGCTGGGAGAAAATGACAAATCCTGCCGCAATCACGGTCACTCGCTTCCACGTTGAGCGCCAGGCAATCAGCGGGTTTTCCCCCGAGCTTACCGTCACGTTAGCCGCACAGGCGCAGGCCGATCCGCGCATCGTCGCGACGGCGGAATATCGGGTGACGGGGTACAACCTGTGAACCGCCAGCGCGGGGCGTCATCGCTGCTGATGGTATTGCTGCTTCTGGTGTTGGGCAGCCTGCTGCTACAGGGCATGAATCAGCAGCAGCGTTCGCTGCTGGCGCAGGTTAGCGCCGAAACCCAGGCTCTCCGCGATACTGCCGCAGCGCACTCGGCGCTGCAGTGGGGCAAGGGACTGAACTGGTCGCTCCAGGATGCGCTGGCCTGCCAGCTAGAGGCCAATCAACGTTGGCGTGCCTGTCTGCGACGTTTTAATGATGACAGCGCGCTGCTTATTGCCGGCAGCGGTACGGTGCGGGTGTGGCAGTCCGGGTGGGTTGAGCAGGGCGTCCTGCGCTTTTCCCCCCACGGCTGGAGCGATTTTTGTCCGCTAAAGGAGAGTGCGTTATGCCAGCTACCGTAGCGCGTCAGCGCGGTTTCAGTCTGGCGGAAACGCTATTAGCAATGGTGCTGTTAATGATGGTGATAACCGCGCTTGGCGGCTACCAGCGAGGATTGGCCAGCGGGTTTGCTCAATTAAATCACTATCGCCAACAGTGGCGCGACGCGTGGCGCTTTAGCCAGCTCATTCCTCCGGCGCAGCTCGCGAAAGGTCAAATAAGCCGCTTGCAGACATCCAGGCAAAGTTGTGTCAGCATCACGGTAACGATCACCATGCCCGCCGCTAAGCGGGTGCAGATGACCCGGCTGCATTGTCCGGTAAATCAGTAGTCAGGAGCGAATATGTTAAGGGTGTACCACTCAAACCGTCTGGATGTGCTTGAAGCGTTGATGGAATTTATCGTCGAGCGCCAGCGGCTGGATGACCCTTTCATGCCGGAAATGGTGCTGGTGCAAAGTACCGGTATGGCGCAATGGCTGCAGATGACGCTGGCCAGGCGCTTCGGCATCGCGGCGAATATCGACTTCCCGTTACCGGCCAGCTTTATCTGGGACATGTTTGTCCGCGTGCTTGACGATATTCCCGGCGAGAGCGCCTTCAGTAAACAGAGTATGAGCTGGAAGTTGATGACCTTGCTGCCGCAGTATCTCGACGATGAGGCCTTTACGCTGCTGCGCCACTATCTGAGCGATGACAGCGACAAAAGAAAGCTGTTTCAGCTCGCCGCGCGGGTGGCTGACCTGTATGACCAGTATCTGGTGTATCGTCCGGAGTGGCTGATGCGCTGGGAGGCTGACGAAAGAGTCGAGGGGCTGGGCGAGGCCCAGCAGTGGCAGGCGCCGCTGTGGAAAGCGCTGGTCGAATACACCGCTGAATTGGGGCAGCCGCTGTGGCACCGCGCCAATCTGTATCAACGTTTTATCAGCGCGCTGGAAAACGCCGATCGGCCTCCAGCCGGTTTACCGTCAAGGGTCTTTATCTGCGGTATTTCCGCGCTGCCGCCGGTGTATCTGCAGGCCCTGCAGGCGTTGGGCAAGCATGTAGATGTCTACGTGCTGTTTACCAACCCGTGTCGCTACTACTGGGGGGATATTAAAGACCCCGCGTTTCTGGCCAAACTGATGTCGCGCCAGCGCCGCCACCATCGCGAGGCGCGCGAACTGCCGCTATTCCGCGATACCGAACAGGCGCCGGGGCTGTTTAATGACGACGGCGAGCAGGACGTCGGCAATCCGCTGTTGGCCTCGTGGGGCAAGCTGGGGCGCGATTATATCTACCTGCTGGCCGGGCTGGAACGCTATGAAGAGCTGGATGCGTTTGTCGATATCGCGCCGGATAATCTACTGCATAACCTGCAGGCCGATATTCTGGACCTGCGCAACGCCGCGGTAGCGGGGCGTACGGCGGAAGAGTTCGCCAGCAGCCGCAGCAAGCGCCAGCTGGCCGCTGACGACCGTAGCCTGGCAATCCACATATGCCACAGTCCGCAGCGGGAAGTCGAAGTGCTGCACGATCGACTGCTGGCGATGCTGGAAGAAGATCCGGAATTAACGCCGCGCGATATTATCGTCATGGTGGCCGATATCGATAGCTACAGCCCATATATTCAGGCGGTATTCGGCGCGGCGCGCGGCGAGCGCTGGCTGCCGTGGGCGATTTCCGACCGTCGGGCGCGTGAATCTCACCCGGCGCTACAGGCCTTCATCACGCTGCTGTCCCTGCCGGATAGCCGCTTCGCCAGCGAAGACGTTCTGGCCCTGCTGGATGTGCCGGTGCTGGCGGCGCGCTTTAATATTGATGAAGAAGGGTTACGCTATTTACGCCAGTGGGTGAATGAGTCCGGCGTGCGTTGGGGGATGGATGACGACAACGTGCGCGAAATGGATCTCCCGGCTACCGGCCAGCACACCTGGCGTTTCGGATTAACGCGTATGCTGCTGGGGTACGCGATGGATAGCAGCCAGGGCGAGTGGCAGTCGGTGTTGCCCTATGATGAATCCAGCGGGCTGATCGCCGAGCTGGTGGGGAATCTCGCATCGTTGCTGATGCAGCTAAATTTATGGCGTCGCGGCCTGGCGCAGGAGCGCCCGCTGGCAGAGTGGCTGCCGGTGTGTCGTGAACTGCTCACGGATTTCTTCCTGCCGGATAGCGAAACCGAGGCGGCGCTGGCGCTGATTGAACAGCAGTGGCAAGCCATTATCGATGGTGGTCTGGACGCGCAGTATGGCGCGGCGGTTCCGCTGTCGCTATTGCGCGATGAGCTGGCGCAGCGACTCGATCAACAGCGTATCAGCCAGCGTTTTCTCGCCGGGCCGGTGAATATCTGCACCCTGATGCCGATGCGTTCTATTCCTTTTAAAGTGGTCTGCCTGCTGGGCATGAATGACGGCGTCTATCCGCGTACCCTCGCGCCGCTGGGCTTTGACTTAATGAGCCAAAAACCGCAGCGCGGCGATCGCAGCCGCCGCGATGACGACCGCTATCTGTTCCTTGAAGCGCTGATGTCCGCCGAACAGAAGCTCTATATTAGCTATATCGGTCGTTCAATTCAGGATAACAGCGAGCGCTATCCGTCGGTGCTGGTGCAGGAGCTGGCGGACTATATTGGCCAGAGCCACTGTCTTGAAGGCGATGAAGCGCTGGATTGCGACGCCAGCGAACAGCGCGTGAAGGCGCACATTACCCATCTGCATACGCGAATGCCTTTTGATGCGGCTAACTATCTGCCGGATGAAGACCAGAGCTACGCGAAAGAGTGGCTGGCGGCTGCCAGCCAGCAGGGGGAAGCTCACGGTGACTTCATTCAGCCGCTGCCAGCGCCGGAAATCGACACGCTGGCATTTGAACAACTGCTGCGCTTCTGGCAGCACCCGGTGCGCGCCTTTTTCCAGCAGCGTCTGCGGGTCAATTTCCGTTCTGAAGAGAGCGAGATCCCCGAAGACGAGCCTTTTGTTCTCGAAGGGCTCAGCCGCTACCAGCTTAATCAACAGTTGCTAAATACCCTGATTGAACAACAGGATGCTTCGGCGATGTATCGCCGCTTCCGCGCGGCGGGGGAGCTCCCCTATGGCGCCTTTGGCGAACTGGCCTGGGAGGCGCAGCGCCAGGAGATGCAGAACCTGGCCGAGCGGGTGATTGCCGGCCGTCAGCCCGCGCAAAGTATGGAGATCGACCTGCACTGCAATGGTATCAATCTGACCGGCTGGCTGCAGCAGGTACAGCCGGATGGCCTATTACGCTGGCGGCCATCGCTGCTGAGCGTCTCACAGGGCGTGCAACTTTGGCTGGAACATCTTGTCTACTGTGCTAGCGGCGGTAGCGGCGAAAGCCGGCTGCTGGTGCGTAAAGAAGGGGAGTGGCGCTTCCCGCCGCTGGCGGCGGAACAGGCGCAGAGTTATCTGAATGAGCTGGTGGAAGGTTACCTGCAGGGGATGTCGAAACCTTTGCTGCTGCTGCCGGAAAGCGGCGGCGCATGGCTAAAAGTCTGTTATGACCCGGAAAAGGATGTCATGTTAATGGACGACGAAACGCAACAAAAAGCGCGTAGTAAGTTCCTTCAGGCCTATGAAGGTAATATGGTGGTGAGCGGCGAGGGTTCTGATGTCTGGTACCAGCGCCTGTGGCGGACCCTGGAGCCTGCGTACTATGAAGAGATTATCGCGCAGGCGCAGCGTTATCTGTTGCCGATTTTTCGTTTCCATCAGTCCGAATAAAAATTGTATA
>CABUCP010000173.1 GCA_902490055.1 uncultured Klebsiella sp.
TTTGGGGGGTGACCGGGGATTCTCTCAACGGATTAAGCGACAGTTTAAACCGCATGGGCACCATCGAATGGATGCCGACCCGGCACGAAGAAGTCGCCGCCTTTGCCGCCGGCGCGGAAGCGCAGTTGACCGGCGAACTGGCGGTATGCGCCGGTTCATGCGGCCCGGGCAACCTTCATCTGATTAACGGTCTGTTTGATTGCCATCGCAACCACGTGCCGGTACTGGCCATCGCGGCGCATATTCCGTCAAGCGAAATCGGCTGCGGCTATTTTCAGGAGACCCATCCGCAGGAGCTATTCCGCGAATGCAGCCACTACTGCGAGTTGGTCTCCACCCCGGAGCAAATCCCGCAGGTGCTGGCTATCGCCATGCGCAAAGCAGTGATTAACCGCGGCGTTTCGGTGGTGGTGCTACCCGGCGACGTGGCGCTGAAAGCGGCGCCGGAAAGCGCCAGCAGCCACTGGTACCATGCGCCGCTGCCGACGGTGACTCCGGCGGAAGAAGAGCTGCATAAGCTGGCGCAGCTTATCCGCTACTCTAATAATATTGCCCTGATGTGCGGCAGCGGCTGCGCCGGCGCGCACCAGGAGCTGGTGGCGTTCGCGGCGAAAATTAAAGCGCCCATCGTCCACGCCCTGCGCGGCAAAGAGCATGTCGAATATGATAACCCTTACGATGTCGGCATGACCGGGCTTATCGGCTTCTCTTCCGGCTTCCATACCATGATGAATGCCGATACTCTGATCCTACTGGGCACCCAGTTCCCCTATCGCGCGTTCTATCCGACCGATGCCAAAATTATCCAAATCGATATTAATCCTGGCAGCATCGGCGCGCACAGCAAGGTTGATATGGCGCTGGTGGGCGATATCAAATCGACCCTGAAAGCCCTGCTACCGCTATTAGAAGAGAAAACCGATCGCCGCTTCCTCGATAAAGCGCTGGAGCACTATCGCGAAGCGCGTAAAGGGCTCGACGATCTCGCCAAACCCAGCGACAAAGCGCTCCATCCGCAGTATCTGGCGCAGCAGATTAGCCGCTTTGCCGACGATGACGCGATCTTTACCTGCGATGTCGGCACACCAACCGTCTGGGCGGCGCGCTATTTGCAGATGAACGGTAAGCGTCGCCTGTTGGGGTCGTTTAACCACGGCTCGATGGCCAACGCGATGCCGCAAGCTATCGGCGCCAAAGCGACCGCGCCGAACCGCCAGGTCATCGCCATGTGCGGCGACGGCGGCTTCAGCATGCTAATGGGCGATTTTTTATCATTGGCGCAGATGAAGCTGCCGGTAAAAATCATCATCTTTAATAACAGTATTCTCGGTTTCGTGGCGATGGAAATGAAGGCTGGCGGCTATCTGACTGACGGTACCGAACTGCACGACACCAATTTCGCTCGTATTGCCGAAGCCTGCGGAATTAAAGGGATCCGCGTCGAGAAGGCCTCTGAAGTTGATGAAGCGCTACAGACCGCATTTAGCACCGATGGCCCGGTGCTGGTCGACGTGGTGGTGGCGAAAGAAGAGCTGGCGATCCCGCCGCAGATCAAGCTGGAGCAGGCCAAAGGATTTAGCCTGTATATGCTGCGCGCGATTATCAGCGGACGCGGCGATGAAGTCATTGAACTGGCGAAAACGAACTGGCTCAGGTAAAACAATGCTATCACCCTGAATAAGAACAAGGATATGCCGTGATAGATCTCCGCAGTGATACCGTAACTCGTCCCGGGCGCGCCATGCTGGAGGCCATGATGGCCGCCCCGGTTGGGGACGATGTGTATGGCGACGACCCTACCGTCAATGAGCTTCAGCGCTATGCCGCCGAACTTGCCGGCAAAGAGGCGGCGCTGTTCCTGCCCACCGGTACCCAGGCCAACCTCGTTGGCCTGCTTAGCCACTGCCAGCGCGGCGAAGAGTATATCGTCGGCCAGGGCGCGCATAACTATCTGTATGAAGCCGGCGGCGCGGCGGTGCTGGGCAGCATTCAGCCGCAGCCGATCGACGCCGCGGCGGACGGTTCGCTGCCGTTGGATAAAGTCGCGGCAAAAATAAAACCTGACGATATTCACTTCGCCCCCACCCGCCTGCTGAGCCTGGAAAATACCCATAACGGTAAGGTGCTGCCGCGCGGCTATCTGCAAGAAGCCTGGGAGTTCACCCGCCAGCGTAATCTGGCGCTGCACGTCGACGGCGCGCGCATTTTTAACGCCGTGGTGGAGTATGGCTGCGAGCTGCGCGATATCGCGCAATACTGCGATTCGTTCACGATTTGCCTGTCGAAGGGGCTCGGCGCGCCGGTGGGTTCCCTGCTGCTCGGCAGCGAAGCGTACATTCGTCGCGCCATCCGCTGGCGTAAAATGGTCGGCGGCGGCATGCGTCAGGCGGGTATTCTGGCGGCTGCCGGTCTGTACGCGCTGCAAAATAACGTCGCTCGTCTGCAGGAGGATCACGACAGCGCGGCGTGGATGGCGGAACAGCTGCGCGCCGTCGGCGCCGACGTGCTGCGCCACGACACCAATATGCTGTTCGTCCGCGTCGGTGAAGAACAGGCAAGCGCGCTGGGCGAATTTATGCAGGCGCGCGGCGTGTTGATTAACGCCTCGCCTGTTGTGCGTCTGGTGATGCATCTCGACGTGAATCGCCAGCAGTTGGCTGATGTTGTCGGTCACTGGCAAGCCTTTTTACAACGCTAAGGAGTCAGGCGTGTCGCAACCTATTCTGGTGCTCGGCGCCAGCGGCTATATTGGCCAGCATCTGGTGCGTGAATTAAGCGCCCGGGGTTACCCGGTGTTGGCGGCGGCACGCCATATCGACAGGCTGCAAAAACTCGACCTCCCCGGCGTCGCCTGCCAGGCCATCGATCTCAACCAGCCGCAGGATCTTCCCGCGCTGCTCGCCGGGATCGATACCCTTTACTATCTGGTGCACGGCATGGGTGAAGGCGGTGACTTCATCGCCCATGAACGCCGGGTCGCCGTCAACGTGCGCGATGCTTTGCGCCAGACGCCGGTGCGCCAGGTGATATTTCTTAGTTCATTGCAGGTCCCGGCGCAGGAGCAATCCGATCACCTACGCGCCCGTCAGGTGACCGCCGATATCCTGCGCGAGTCCGGCATACCGGTTACCGAACTGCGCGCCGGTATTATTGTCGGCGCGGGTTCCGCCGCTTTTGAAGTGATGCGCGATATGGTTTACAACCTGCCGGTGCTGACGCCGCCGCGCTGGGTACGTTCGCGCACCACACCTATCGCGCTGGAAAACCTGCTCTACTATCTGGTGGAGTTGCTTAACCATCCGTCCCGCGAGCACCGCGTTTTCGAGGCTGCCGGCCCGGACGTTCTCAGCTATCAGCAGCAGTTCACCCATTTTATGGCGGTCAGCGGCAAACATCGCCTATTGATCCCGATTCCCTTCCCCACCCGCTGGATTTCGGTGTGGTTTCTGAACGTGATCACGTCGGTACCGCCAACCATCGCCAAAGCGCTGATTCAGGGCCTGAAACACGATCTGATCGCCGACGATCGTTCGCTGCGCGCGCTGATCCCACAAACCTTGATTCCCTTCGATCAGGCGGTCCGTCGCACGCTGAAAGAGGAAGAGCAGTTGGTGAACTCCAGCGACTGGGGCTACGATGCTCAGGCCTTCGCCCGCTGGCGGCCTGAGTATGGTTACTACCCAAAGCAGGCGGGCTGCACGATAAGCACCCAGGCGAGCCGCAAGGCGCTGTGGCAAGTGGTTAACCAAATCGGCGGTAAAGAGGGCTACTTCTTCGGCAATATCTTGTGGAAAATCCGCGGCGCTATGGACCTGCTGGTCGGCCATCGTTTAGCGAAAGGACGCCCGCAGCGTGACTATCTACAAACCGGCGATACGGTCGACAGCTGGAAGGTGATTATCGTCGAGGAAGAAAAGCAGCTCACCTTATTGTTCGGCATGAAAGCGCCGGGCCTTGGCCGCTTGAGTTTTACGATTAGCGATAAAGGCGATCGCCGCGAGCTGGACGTGCGCGCCTGGTGGCATCCGCACGGCATGCCGGGGTTATTCTACTGGCTACTGATGATCCCGGCGCATCTGTTTATTTTTCGCGGCATGGCGCGACGCATCGCCCGCCAGGCCGAGCAAATCACAGGCAAAAACGAAGATTAAGCGTTATTCTTTCATGATTCTCATTGCATAGTCGGGAGAATCACGGAAAAATGCGCACGAAATTCTTTTCTGGGACAGTAGATTGATATGAAGGTACTGGTTACCGGTGCGACCAGCGGATTAGGCCGTAATGCGGTGGAATATCTGCGCAATAAGGGCATCAGCGTAAGAGCGACCGGGCGCAACGAAGCGATGGGTAAGCTTCTGAGCAAAATGGGCGCGGAATTCATCCCAGCAGACTTAACCGAGCTGGTCTCATCGCAGGCTAAAGTGATGCTCGCCGGTATCGACACCCTGTGGCACTGTTCCAGTTTTACCTCGCCGTGGGGCACCCAGCAGGCCTTCGATTTAGCTAACGTTCGCGCCACCCGTCGCCTGGGCGAATGGTCTGTGGCCTGGGGCGTGCGCAATTTCGTCCACATCTCTTCGCCTTCGCTCTATTTCAATTATCACCACCATCGCGATATCGAGGAAGATTTCCGCCCGCACCGCTTCGCCAATGAATTCGCCCGCAGCAAAGCGGCCAGCGAAGAGGTTATCAATCTGCTGGCGCAGGCGAACCCCAACACGCGCTTTACCATTCTGCGTCCGCAGAGTCTGTTCGGGCCGCATGACAAAGTCTTTATTCCGCGGATGGTGCAGATGATGCGCCACTACGGCAGCGTACTGCTGCCGCGCGGCGGCAATGCGCTGGTGGATATGACCTACTACGAGAACGCGGTGCACGCGATGTGGCTGGCGAGCCAGCCGCAGTGCGACCATCTGCCGTCTGGGCGGGCGTGGAATATCACTAACGGCGAACCACAAACGCTGCGCAGCATCGTACAAAAACTGATTGACGATCTGGGTATCAAGTGCCGGATCCGCTCGGTGCCCTATCCGATGCTGGATATTATCGCCCGCAGCATGGAGCATTTCGGTAATAAATCGGCAAAAGAACCGGCCTTTACCCACTACGGCGTTTCGAAGCTGAACTTCGACTTTACTCTCGATATCACCCGCGCTCAGCAGGAGCTTGGCTACCAGCCGATTGTTACTCTCGATGAGGGCGTATCGCGCACCGCCGCGTGGTTAAAAGACCACGGCAAGCTTCACGATTGATTCACGCCGCTGGCGGCAGCAAATCGCTCGGTTTGCTGCCAGAGACCATCATGATTTTCACCCCTGACCATATTTTTCCAGCAGCGCCTCGGCGATCGCCTGCGTTTGCGCATCGGCCACGCCGTCCCAGCGTGCCGGCCTGAAGTGCATCTGGAAGGCCATAATCACCCGTTTTTGCTGCGCCGGGGTCATCTCTGGAGTGACCTGATAGCCGTAACGCGCCAGCAGGTCTAACAGCTCGCCGCTATCGACCGGCTGCCAACTGGGGCGCCCCTGCAGATAAAAAGCGACGCGCGCGTCATCCGGCCAGGCGCCAATGCCCTGCTGCGCCAGCGCTTGCCATGGGAAGAGCGGCCCCGGGTCGTCCTTGCGCTGCGGCGCAATATCGGCATGGGCGACGACGTTTTGCGGCTGAATGTGATAGCGGGCGATGATATCTTTCGCCAGCGGGATAAGCGCATCAATCTGCGCCGGATTGAATGGGGTAAAACTTTTGCTCCCCGCCGTTTTTTGCCACCCGCGGTTTTCCAGCTCAATACCGATCGATGTGTCATTGATCCGCGTGCTACCGCGCCAGAAGCTGATACCGGCATGCCAGGCTAAATCCTCTTCCGGCACCAGTTGCCAGATACGCGGTTTGCCGTGATGCCGCGGCGGTTGCTCAGGAATTAAATAGTGCGAGCTCACTTCTTTATCGGTCAGGGTCGCCAGCGAGACATCAAAATTATCGGCGGTGTAGTGGATAACCAGGACTTTAATCCGCGGATAGGCCGCCTGCGCCGGGTGACGGGTATCCAACTGATACCCCTCTTTATCGATAATTCCCTGCTCCTGAGCACACCCTGCCAGCAACAGGACGGCAAGCGCAATTTGAACCGCGCGCTTTCCTAATAAGACCATCGGTTTCGCCCTTCTTTCTTGGCTTTATACAGCGCTGCATCCGCCTGTGCGATTAACTCTGACGCCGGGACGCGCCCGTCCGAGGCGACAATCCCCATACTGACCGTGACCAGCGGCCCGGCATCAGATTTCGCATGCGGCAGCGCCGCTTCGCTAATCTTCTTCTGGATCCGCTGCGCCACCGCCGTGGCGTTCTCTAATGACTGTAGCGGTAAAACAATAACAAACTCCTCACCGCCGTAACGGGCCACCATGTCCTCCTGAGCGCGCACCGACATTTTCAGCACTGACGCAATGCAGGAGAGACAGTAATCTCCGGCCTGGTGACCGTAGTGATCGTTATACCGTTTGAAGAAATCGACATCGAGAATAATCAACGCTAGCGGCTCTTTGCGTTCCCAGGACTGCGCTAAAAAATTATCCAGCGCACGGCGGTTAGCGGTCGAGGTTAACGCATCCTGGTTGGCCATGCTCTCCAGGCGGTTAATAAGCTGCATATTCTCCTGGTGGGTTATCCAGGCCTCATCATACCAGCGCTGTAATATCTGACGGCCATACACCATGATGGCGGTGCATATTCCCCAGAGGATCAGAAAACGTAAGTCGACGCCATGATGAATTTGCACCCCTGCCAGTAGTGAGGTGATCCACAAGGGAACCAGGTAAACAGCAATACCCAGCGGAAAATAATAGAGTGCGGCCACACCGGTAGTCATAATAATAACCAGCAGCGGCCAGGCAAACGGCAGTGACCAAAAAAAGACAAAGCAATAACTGCTAAAGGACCAACA
>CABUCP010000174.1 GCA_902490055.1 uncultured Klebsiella sp.
TGAGTTCCCCTTTTGCCATTTTCGGCTAGTCGAAAATGCCTCAGCGCCCAACCTATTCCCTCGCACTGTAATAAGCGGGGCGGACGTCTTATATCTTGAGAAAATATAATGAAATACACCATAGTCCCCATCGCGACAGCATTATTTCTCCTGAGCGGATGCGATAATGCTCAGACATCCGCACCGCAGCCAATGACGCCGGAAGTGGGCGTTGTCACGCTGCAGGGCCAGCCGGTTATGGTCGTCAGCCAGCTGACCGGGCGTACCACCGCCTCGCTCAGCGCCGAAGTTCGTCCGCAGGTCGGCGGTATTATCCAGAAGCGCCTGTTTACCGAAGGCGATATGGTGAAGGCTGGACAGGCGCTTTACCAAATCGATCCCGCCAGCTATCGTGCGACCTGGAACGAAGCGGCGGCCTCGCTGAAACAGGCGCAGGCGCTGGTGGTTTCCGACTGCCAGAAAGCCCAGCGTTACGCCTCGTTGGTCAAGGATAACGGCGTCTCCCGCCAGGATGCCGATGACGCCGCTTCGGCCTGCGCTCAGGACAAGGCCAGCGTGGAAGCGAAGAAAGCGGCGCTGGAAAGCGCGCGCATTAACCTGAACTGGACTACCGTGACCGCGCCGATTGCCGGGCGCATCGGCATTTCTTCCGTGACGCCGGGGGCGCTGGTCTCCGCCGATCAGGATACCGCGCTGGCGACGATCCGCGGGCTTGACACCATGTATGTCGATCTCACGCGATCGAGCGTCGATCTCCTGCGTTTACGCAAGCAAAGCCTGGCCAGCAACAGCGATACGCTCAACGTGACGCTAACCCTGGAAGACGGCAGCGTCTACAGCGAGAAAGGGCGTCTGGCGCTGACCGAAGTCGCCGTGGATGAGTCCACCGGTTCGGTGACCCTGCGCGCCATTTTCCCCAATCCGCAGCACGTCCTGCTGCCGGGCATGTTCGTTCGCGCACGCATTGATGAAGGCATGATGAAAGATGCCATTCTTGCGCCGCAGCAGGGCATCACCCGCGATGCGAAAGGCGATGCCAGCGCGCTGGTGGTCGACGCCGACAATAAAGTCGCGCAGCGCAGCGTGGAAACCGGCGACACCTACGGCGATAAATGGCTGGTACTGAGCGGCCTGAAGGCCGGCGATAAGCTCATTGTCGAAGGCACCGGCAAAGTAGCCGCCGGGCAGGCCGTGAAAGCGGTCGAAGTCAAAAGTAACGGAGGCAACGCCTGATGTTCTCCCGTTTCTTCGTGCGTCGCCCGGTCTTCGCCTGGGTTATCGCTATTTTAATCATGCTCGCCGGGGCGCTGGCGATCCGTACTCTGCCGGTGGGCCAGTACCCGGACGTGGCGCCGCCGGCGGTGCAGATCTCCGCCACCTATACCGGCGCTTCCGCCGAAACCTTAGAAAACAGCGTGACCCAGGTTATCGAACAGCAGCTGACCGGGCTGGATAACCTGCTTTACTTCACCTCCACCAGCAGCTCCGACGGCTCGGTGAAAATTACCGTCACCTTTGAGCAGGGGACCGATCCGGATACCGCTCAGGTGCAGGTACAAAACAAGGTGCAGCAAGCGGAATCGCGCCTGCCGAGCGAGGTACAGCAGTCCGGCGTCACGGTGGAAAAATCGCAGAGCAGCTTCCTGTTGATCCTCGCGGTATACGACAAAACCAACCGCGCTACCAGTTCCGATATCTCCGACTGGCTGGTCAGCAACATGCAGGACCCGCTGGCGCGCGTAGAGGGCGTCGGCAGCCTGCAGGTATTCGGTGCGGAATACGCGATGCGTATCTGGATGGATCCGACCAAACTCGCCTCCTATTCGCTGATGCCTTCCGATGTGGAGTCGGCGATTGAAGCGCAGAACGTGCAGGTCTCCGCCGGGAAAATCGGCGCGCTGCCGTCGTCCAACGCCCAGCAACTGACCGCGACCGTCCGCGCGCAGTCGCGGCTGCAAACCCCTGACCAGTTCAAAGCGATCATCGTGAAGAGCCAGTCAGACGGTTCAGTGGTGCGCCTGAGCGACGTTGCGCGGGTCGAGATGGGCAGCGAGGATTACACCGCCACCGCCAATCTGAATGGTCACCCGGCCGCCGGGATTGCGGTGATGATGGCCCCCGGCGCCAACGCGCTGGATACCGCGATGCTGGTGAAGGGCAAAATTGCTGAATTCCAGCGCCAGATGCCGCAGGGCTACGATATCGCTTATCCGAAAGACAGCACCGAGTTCATCAAAATTTCGGTCGAGGACGTCATTCAGACCCTGTTTGAGGCGATTATCCTCGTGGTTTGCGTGATGTACCTGTTCCTGCAGAACTTCCGCGCCACCCTGATCCCGGCGGTGGCGGTACCGGTGGTGCTGCTCGGCACCTTCGGCGTGCTGGCGCTGTTCGGCTACTCGATCAACACCTTGACGCTGTTCGCCATGGTGCTGGCGATCGGCCTGCTGGTGGATGACGCCATCGTGGTGGTGGAAAACGTCGAGCGTATTATGCGCGATGAAGGGCTACCCGCCCGCGAAGCGACCGAAAAATCGATGGGCGAAATCTCCGGCGCGCTGGTGGCGATCGCCCTGGTGCTCTCGGCGGTGTTCCTGCCGATGGCCTTCTTTGGCGGCTCGACCGGGGTTATCTATCGCCAGTTCTCGGTGACGATTATCTCGGCGATGATGCTGTCGGTGGTGGTGGCCTTAACCCTTACCCCGGCGCTGTGCGGTGCATTGCTGAACCACTCCAAACCTCATGACAAAGGCTTCTTCGGCGCCTTTAACCGCCTGTGGGGGCGTACGGAAGATGGCTACCAGCGTCGCGTACTGGGCGGCCTGCGCCGCGCCGTGGTGATGATGGGCGCTTACGCGCTGATTTGCGGGGCGATGGCGCTGGCGATGTGGAAACTGCCGGGCAGCTTCCTGCCGGTAGAGGACCAGGGCGAAATTATGGTCCAGTACACCCTGCCTGCCGGGGCGACGGCGGTGCGCACCGCTGAGGTGCGTCGCCAGGTGACCGACTGGTTCCTGACCAAAGAGAAAGCCAACACCGACGTTATCTTTACCGTTGATGGCTTCAGCTTTAGCGGCAGCGGCCAGAACGCCGGGATGGCCTTCGTCTCGCTGAAAAACTGGTCGCAGCGTAAAGGCGATGAAAATACCGCTCAAGCCATAGCGCTACGCGCCACCAAAGAGCTGGGGACCATTCGCGATGCCACGCTGTTCGCCATGACGCCGCCCGCGGTCGATGGTCTGGGACAAAGCAACGGTTTCACCTTCGAGCTGATGGCCAGCGGCGGTACCGATCGCGATAGCCTGATGAAGCTGCGCAGCCAACTGCTGGCGGCGGCGAATCAGAGCGGTGAGCTGCAGTCCGTTCGCGCCAACGACCTACCGCAGATGCCGCAGCTGCAGGTGGATATCGACAACAACAAAGCGGTGTCGTTGGGGCTGTCGCTGAGCGATGTCACCGATACGCTCTCCAGCGCCTGGGGCGGCACCTACGTCAACGACTTTATCGATCGCGGCCGCGTCAAGAAGGTCTATATCCAGGGCGAAAGCGACGCGCGCGCGGTGCCGTCCGACCTCGGCAAATGGTACGTGCGCGGCAGTAATGACAGCATGACGCCGTTCTCCGCCTTCGCTACCACCCACTGGGAATATGGCCCGGAGAGCCTGGTGCGCTACAACGGTTCCGCCGCCTTTGAAATCCAGGGCGAAAACGCCGCGGGCTTTAGCTCCGGCGCGGCAATGGACAAGATGGAAAAACTGGCCGATAGCCTGCCGGCGGGCTCGACCTGGGCGTGGAGCGGCATTTCGCTACAGGAAAAACTGGCCAGCGGTCAGGCGATGAGTCTCTACGCCATCTCGATTCTGGTGGTGTTCCTGTGCCTGGCGGCGCTGTACGAAAGCTGGTCGGTACCGTTCTCGGTGATCATGGTTATCCCGCTCGGCCTGCTCGGCGCGGCGCTGGCGGCTACCCTGCGCGGCTTAAGTAACGACGTCTACTTCCAGGTGGCGTTGTTGACCACCATCGGCCTGTCGTCGAAGAACGCCATTCTGATCGTTGAATTCGCTGAATCGGCGGTGGATGAGGGCTATTCGCTGTCGCGGGCGGCGATCCGCGCCGCGCAGACCCGTCTGCGCCCGATTGTGATGACCTCGCTGGCGTTTATCGCCGGGGTACTGCCGCTGGCCATCGCTACCGGCGCCGGGGCCAACAGCCGGGTGGCGATTGGTACCGGAATTATCGGCGGCACCCTGACGGCGACGCTGCTGGCGGTGTTCTTCGTCCCGCTGTTCTTTGTGCTGGTCAAGCGTCTCTTTACCCGCCAACGACCTTCTCAGGAGTAAGTTATGTTTCGTTTGAGCTTAGTATTTATCGCGCTCCTGACAGCGGGCTGCGTTTCTCTTGACCCGCACTACGAGCGCCCGGCTGCGCCGGTGCCGGCGACCCTTCCCGGCGCGCACGGCGAATCGACGGCGGTGGTCGGCAACTGGCAAAAAGTGGTCAATGACGCGCGGCTGAAAAAAGTGGTAAGCATCGCGCTTAATAGCAACCGCGATGTGCAAAAGGCGCTGGCCGATATTGAAGCCGCCCGCGCTCAGTATGGCGAAACGCGCGCGTCGCTGTTCCCGACCGTCGATGCCGAGCTGAGCCATACCCGCAGCAACACCGTCGCCAGCGGCTTGAGTTCCGCCTCGCAGGCCGACGGCGCGGTTTCCAGCTTCGAACTGGATCTGTTCGGTAAGAACCAGAGCCTGTCGCGCGCGGCGCGTGAAAGCTGGCTTGCCAGCGAATTCACCGCGCAAAATACGCGGCTGACGATGATTGCCGATTTGACTACCGCCTGGGTGACGCTGGCGACGGATAACAGCAATCTGGCGCTGGCGCAGCAGACCATGGACAGCGCGGATAACTCGCGCAAAATCGTTGCCCGTCAGATGGCGGTCGGTACCGCCTCCGCCGGTGATTTAAGCTCGGCGGAAAGCGTGTATCAGCAAGCGCGCGCCAGCGTCGCCAGCTATCGCACGCTGGTGGCGCAGGATAAAAACGCCATTAACCTGCTGGCGGGGGAAACCGTGCCGGAGAGCCTGCTGCCCGGCTCGCTGGAAAGTCTGGGCGCCAACAGTATCGCGCTGGTGCCGGCGGGCGTTTCTTCATCGGTGCTGCTGCGTCGCCCGGATATTCAGGAAGCGGAGCACAACCTGAAGAGCGCCAATGCCGATATCGGCGCGGCGCGGGCTAACTTTTTCCCGTCCATTTCGCTGACCGCCAGCGCCGGGGTCGGCAGCGACTCGTTATCGTCGCTGTTTAGCCACGGCATGCAGGTGTGGTCATTCGCGCCCTCCATCAGCCTGCCGCTATTTACCGGCGGCAGCAATCTGGCGCAGCTTCGCTATGCTGAAGCGGAGAAAAAGGGGCTGATCGCGACCTATGAGAAATCGATTCAGAGCGCCTTTAAGGACGTCGCCGATGTGCTGGCGCGGCGGGAAACGTTGAGCGAACAGCTTGACGCCCAGCGGCAGTACGTCGCCGCTGAGCAGAAATCGCTGGATATCGCGATGAAGAGCTATCAGGCCGGCGTTGGCGATTACCTGTCGGTGCTGACCGCCCAGCGCACGCTGTGGTCGGCGAAGGCGACGCTGCTGTCGCTACAGCAGACCGATCTCAATAACCGGATTACCCTCTGGCAGTCGCTGGGCGGCGGCGCCAGTTAACGTCGTTTGCCGGGCAAACTAAAAGGAGCCTTTATGCCGCGCATCTCCCTCTCATGGGCGCTGATCCTCGGCCTGCTGTCGGGCATTGGCCCGCTGTGCACCGATTTTTATCTCCCGGCGCTGCCGGATATCACCCAGCAGCTGCAGGCCACCAGTACCCAGACCCAGCTGTCGCTCACCGCCGCGCTGATTGGCCTTGGTCTGGGGCAGCTATTTTTTGGCCCGCTGAGCGACCGTATCGGCCGCCTGAAACCGCTGGCGCTGTCGCTGCTGCTGTTTATTTTCTCCTCGGCGATGTGCGCGCTGACCCGCGACATCAACATGCTGATTGTCTGGCGTTTTTTGCAGGGTTTTGCCGGCGCGGGCGGCTCGGTGCTGTCGCGTTCTATCGCGCGCGATAAATATCAGGGTACCCTGTTGACCCAGTTTTTTGCCCTGCTGATGACCGTGAACGGCATTGCTCCGGTGCTGTCGCCGGTACTTGGCGGTTACATTATCACCGCCTTTGACTGGCGGGTTCTGTTCTGGACGATGGCCGCGATTGGCGGCGTGTTGCTGCTGATGAGCCTGGCCATCCTGCGCGAGACGCGCCCGGTCGCGGCGGCGAATGCTCCGCGTCAGCAGCGCGGCCAGCCGGTGCTGAAAAATCGCCGCTTTCTGCGCTTCTGCCTGATCCAGGCCTTTATGATGGCCGGGCTGTTTTCGTACATTGGATCTTCGTCATTCGTGATGCAGAGCGAATATGCCATGAGCGCGATGCAGTTCAGCCTGCTGTTCGGTCTTAACGGTATTGGGCTTATCATCGCCGCGGTGATTTTTTCGCGTCTGGCGCGCCGTTTCTCTGCCGAAGCTTTGCTGCGCGGCGGCCTGACGCTGGCGGTTATTTGTGCGGCGGTGATGCTGCTGTTCGCCTGGCTGCAGCTGCCGATTCTGGCGCTGGTCGGCCTGTTCTTTACCGTGTCGCTAATGAGCGGCATTAGCACGGTCGCTGGGGCGGAGGCAATGAGCGCGGTTGATGCCGCGCAGTCCGGTACCGCTTCCGCGCTGATGGGCACGCTGATGTTTGTCTTCGGCGGTATCGCCGCGCCGCTTGCCGGGCTTGGGGGGGAAACGATGCTGAAAATGAGCCTCGCGATGACCATTTGCTACCTGCTGGCGCTGTTGCTGGGCCTTAAAAAACCACGCTAAAATTTATG
>CABUCP010000175.1 GCA_902490055.1 uncultured Klebsiella sp.
GCGCCGCCTGCCACCGTACCGACGGCGTGGGCTACAAACGCGCCTTCCCGGCGCTGAAAGGCAACCCGGTGGTACAAACTGAGGACGCGACCTCGCTTATCCACATCATTCTGACCGGCAGCACCACGCCGGCGGTGAAAGATGCGGTCTCCAACCTGACCATGCCGTCGTTCGGCTGGCGTCTGGATGACCAACAGGTGGCGGATGTGGTCAACTTTATCCGCACCAGTTGGGGTAACAAGGCACCGCCGGTCAGCGCCAGCGATGTGGCGAAGGTACGTAAAGACAAGTCGATGATTCGCGATGAGAAAGCGTTAGGTAACGCTGACGTTTCGAAACTACCGGCTGCTGCAGAGTAACTGGGCCGGGGCGGGGCACCGGATTCGCCCCGCCTGAGGTAAAAAACGTGATGACACCTGAACAACAGGGGACACAGCCATGATGCCGGAACTGGGCAACTATCTGCTGTGTCTGGCGGCAGGGCTGGCCCTGCTGCTAAGTATTTATCCGCTGTGGGGCGCGGCGCGTCAGGACCCGCGGCTGATGGCGTTGGCCAGGCCGCTGGCCTGCGCGCTGTTTTTCTGTATCGGCGGCGCGTTCCTGCTGCTGGCGCATGCTTTTGTCGCTAATGATTTTACCGTGCGTTACGTAGCGGAAAACTCCAACAGCGCGCTGCCGGTGTGGTATCGAGTGGCGGCGACCTGGGGAGCGCACGAAGGCTCATTGCTGCTATGGGTGTTGCTGCTGAGCGTCTGGACCTTTGCCGTCGCGGTATTCAGCCGGCGGATGCCGCTTGATGCCGTCGCGCGGGTGCTGGCGGTGATGGGCATGATCGCTTTCGGCTTCCTGCTATTTATTCTCTTTACCTCCAACCCGTTCAGCCGCACTCTGCCGCAGTTTCCGATTGATGGTCGTGACCTCAATCCTATGCTGCAGGATATCGGCATGATTTTTCATCCGCCGATCCTCTACATGGGGTATGTCGGATTTTCGGTGGCGTTCGCCTTTGCGATTGCCTCACTGCTGGCGGGACGACTGGATACCGCCTGGGCGCGCTGGTCGCGTCCCTGGACCCAGGCGGCGTGGATGTTCCTGACCCTCGGTATCGTGCTCGGCTCGGCCTGGGCCTATTATGAGCTGGGCTGGGGCGGCTGGTGGTTCTGGGATCCGGTAGAAAATGCCTCGTTTATGCCGTGGCTCGTCGGCACCGCGTTATTGCATTCGCTGGCGGTGACCGAAAAGCGCGGCAGTTTCCGCGCCTGGACGGTGCTGCTGGCGATTGCCGCTTTCTCCCTGTGCCTGCTCGGGACTTTTCTGGTGCGCTCCGGGGTGCTGGTGTCGGTGCACTCCTTTGCCTCCGATCCGGCGCGCGGGTTGTTTATTCTGGCACTGCTAACGATTGCCATCGGCGGTTCGCTGCTGCTGTATGCCCTGAAGGGAGGGCGCGTGCGGGCGCGGGTGGATTTTTCGCTGTGGTCGCGCGAGTCGTTCCTGCTGGGCAACAATATTCTGCTGATAGCCGCCATGCTGGTGGTGCTACTCGGGACGCTGCTGCCGCTGATACATAAAGAACTGGGGCTCGGCAGCATTTCGATCGGCGAGCCGTTCTTCAACACCATGTTCACCGCGCTGATGGCGCCATTTGCCCTGCTGTTGGGGCTTGGGCCGTTGATCCGCTGGCGGCGCGATGAGCCGGGCAAACAGTTGAAACGTCTGGTGATATCGCTATTAGTGACATTGTCACTTTCTCTGGCGTTACCCTGGCTGCTGCAGGATCGCATCACGGCGATGGCAGCTATTGGCCTGATGATGGCGCTGTGGGTGCTAATCTTTGCGCTTATCGAAGTTCACGAGCGCGCAACGCATCGCCATGGCTTCTGGCGCGGGCTGTGTACGTTATCGCGCAGTCAGTGGGGAATGGTCTTCGGTCACGTGGGCGTAGCGGTGACCGTCATTGGCATCACCTTTAGCCAGAACTACAGCGTTGAGCGCGACGTCCGCCTGCGCCCCGGGGATAGCATCGATATTCATCATTATCATTTCGTGTTTAACGGCGTGCGCAATATCGTTGGCCCGAACTGGAGCGGCGGCGAGGGTATTATCGCCGTCACCCGCAACGGCCGTCCGGAAGCCACGCTGTATGCCGAAAAACGCTTTTATACCGCCAGCCGGATGATGATGACCGAAGCGGCCATTAGCGGCGGGTTGACCCGCGATCTTTACGCCGCGTTGGGTGAAGAGCTGGATGATGGCAGTTGGGCGGTGCGTCTCTATTACAAGCCGTTTGTGCGCTGGATCTGGTACGGCGGCGTACTGATGGCGCTGGGCGGCTTGTGCTGCATGCTCGACCCGCGCTACCGGATGCGGAAAAAGCCGCTGTTAAAAGAAGGAGACCCGCGATGAGTCTATTTGTCATCATCGCCGCATTATTGCTGGCCGGCGCGCTGGCGCTGTTTTATTTTCCCTGGCAAGGCAAAGGCGCGGTGGACCGCGATACGCTCAACCGCGCGCTGTATGAAGCGCGGCTGCGCGAGCTTGCGCAAGAACGTGCCGGCGGCAGCGAAGCCATGGTTGTCGAGCTACAGCGCACGCTGCTGGCGGATATCCCGCCGCAGGAGCGGCACAGCGCTCGCCCGTTAAGCCGCTGGGCGCTGCTGCCAGGCGCGCTGCTGTTGGCGTTACTGAGTATTGGTATCTATCTGAAAACCAGTGATTTTGGCCAGGTGATGCTGTGGCAACAGGCCGAGCAAAACTACCCGGCGCTACTGCAGCAGGTGAAGGATCCGACGGCGCCAGCGCTGCGTATGGATGAGCTGGCTCAATTGCGTCTGGGTCTGCGCAGTCATCTGCAGGATAAGCCAGACGATCTCCGGGGCTGGCAACTGCTTGGGCGACTCGGTCTGCTACTAAACGATGGCGACACGGCGATTGGCGCGTTTGCTCGCGCGCACGCGCTGGCGGCTGACGACCCGGCAGCGACTTTCGATTACGCCAGCGCGCTGGTGCGCGCGGGGGATAACGGCCAACTGAGGATGGGCGAACTGCTGTTGCGCGACCTGCATCAGCGGCAGCCGAAGAGCCTGCCGGTTCTGGAGATGCTGGCGCTCAGCGCGGTGCGTAATGAAGACTATCCGCAGGCGGTCGCGGCGCTGCAACAGTTGATGGTTCTGCTACCGAAAGGCGATGCCCGCCGTCAGGCGATTGCCCGCCAGCTGGCGCAGGCGCAGCAGCAAGCGCAGTAAATATTTGCCTTTCCTGCAATGCTCCCCGGTCGTGCTGCCGCTTACCGGGGCTACAAATGGCAGCGCGCGCGGCGGCTATTGCCCGGCGGCGCTGCGCCTGCGCGGGCCTACGTATCGTCGCCTGTAGGCCGGATAAGGCGCAGCCGCCATCCGGCGCAATAAATATTTGCCTTTCCTGCAATGCTCCCCGGTCGTGCTGCCGCTTACCGGGGCTACAAATGGCAGCGCGCGCGGCGGCTATTGCCCGGCGGCGCTGCGCTTGCGCCGGCCTACGTATCGTCGCCTGTAGGCCGGATAAGGCGCAGCCGCCATCCGGCAAAATAACGGCACGGCGCAACAGACGAAAAAAAGCCCCTGCGCACGCGCAGGGGCAAGCCATGTCAGAGCTTATTTTTTATTAATTAAATACCATACCGCCGTCGATCAGCAGCGATTGCCCGGTCATATAGTCGGAATCCGGGCTGGCAAGATAGGAGACGCAGGCCGCCACATCTTCCGGCTCGGACAAACGACCGAGGGTGATGCGTTTGGCGAATTCGGCGGTACCATAGCCCAGCGGTTTGCCTGCGGCTTCGGAGACCTGACGGTCAATCTCGGCCCACATTGGGGTTTTGACGATCCCCGGGCAGTAGCCATTGACGGTAATGCCGAGCGGCGCCAGATCGCGCGCGGCGGTTTGCGTTAAGCCGCGCACGGCGAATTTACTCGAGCTGTAGACCGCCAGCTCCGGGTTGCCGACGTGGCCGGCCTGCGAACAGGCGTTAATGATTTTGCCGCCGTGTCCCTCTTTTTTGAAGGCATCGACTGCGGCCTGAATCCCCCAAATCACCCCTTTAACGTTGATGTTGTACACCTTATCGACGATTTCCGGCGTAATGGACTCAATCGGCGTAGAAGGGGCGACGCCGGCGTTGTTGACGATGACGTTGAAACCGCCCAGCGTTTTGCGCGCCTGTTCGACGGCGGCAAATACCTGTTCGCGGTTGGAAACATCAACTTTGACCGCGATAGCGCGCCCGCCATGCTGGTTGATTTCTGCGGCCACCGCTTGGGCTGTGGCGTCGTTATAATCGGCAATGGCGACGGTAAATCCATCCTTAACCAGACGTAGCGCGATAGCTTTACCGATACCCTGACCGGCACCGGTGACAAGTGCGACTTTTTTCATTTCCATTTCCTTTTGTGATGACTTAAAGAATCTGACTCAGGTGTAGCTGGCCCATCAGCAGCGGGTTATCGCGGTAATCTACGGGGATGGCGACCACCGCCGGGCCGTCGACATCCATCGCTGCGCGCAGCGTTGGCTCCAGCGCCTCGGCGCTTTCTACCGCATAGCCTTTCGCGCCGAAGGACTCGGCATAGGCTTTAAAATCCATCGGTCCAAACTCGACGCCGGAGAGGCGCTGATATTTTTTCTCTTCCTGAATAGCCACCATGTTGTAGCCGTTATCGACCCAGATAAGATGCAGAATATTAGCTTTCAGGCGTACCGCCGTTTCCAGCTCCATGCTTGATTGCAGGAAACCGCCGTCGCCGGAAACAGAGACCACTTTGCGCTGCGGGTTGACCAGCCAGGCGCCGATGGCCCACGGTAGGGCGACGCCCATGGTTTGCTGGCCGTTAGAGATCATCACCTGACGGGCGCGGAAGCTGTAGAGATAGCGGGCGATCCAGATATGAAAGCTCCCCATGTCTACCGTCAGCGTGACGTCGTTGTTAACAATGTCCTGCATCGCGCGGACGATGCGCAGCGGATGCAGCGCAAACTGATTCAACTGCGCCCCGCGGCGATCGAGCAATTCCCGCTGATGCTGGCGGTCGTGGAGGATTTCAGCAGCCTGCGGCGAGAGCACCAGCCGATGATCGATATTTTGCGCCAGCTTATTCAGCGTGCCGGCGATGTCGCCCACCAGCTCGACATCCGGCGCGTAGTTGCGTTCTTCATAGGCGGGCAGCACGTCGATGTGCACAAGCGTTGCGTTGCCGCGGTTCCACATCGCCGGTTCGTACTCCACCGGGCTATAGCCGATACAGATAACCAGATCGGCCAACTGTAGCAACCGGTCGCCGGCCTGATTATTAAACAGCCCGACGCGCCCGGCGAAGCGCGAGAAATTATCCTGATTCACCGCCCCGGCGGCCTGATAGGTGCTGGTGACCGGAATATGGCTGGTTTCCAGTAAACGGTGCAGCGCGGCGCTGTTTTGCGTTTGGCTGGCCATTAAACCGAGCAGGAAGATAGGGTTTTTTGCTTGGGCAATCAGGCGGGCAACCTGATTAATCGCCTCATCCGGCGCGGCGCCCATCAGCGGCGCGCCGCTAGCCGGCAGTACTTTGCCGCTCACCGGGCCATCGACCACGTCCTGCGGCAGGCTCACAAAAGCGCTGCCCGGGCGGCCCTGCTCGGCGGCGCGGAAGGCATTCGATACCACTTCGGCCAGCGCATCCGGTGCAGTGACCTCGACGGCGTATTTGGTGACCGGGCTAAACATCGCCACCGTATCCATGCTCTGGTGCACCTGCTTGGCCTTATCGGCGCGTTTAACCGCTCCGCCCAGCGCCACCACCGGGTCGCCTTCGCTATTGGCGGTGGCCATACCGGTTATCAGATTGGAGCAGCCTGGGCCGGAGGTCACCAGCGCAACGCCAGCCTTGCCGGTAATGCGTCCGACGGCGGCAGCCATAAACGCCGCGTTGGCCTCATGACGCACTGGAATAATACGGATTGAAGAGTCCAGCAGTGAATCGAAAACCTTATCGATTTTGGCACCGGGAATACCAAACACCTGGCGTACCCCCTGAGCTTCCAACTGGCTGACGATAAGGTCTGCGCCATGCGCCCACTGGCGTACCGGATACTGTTTGTCCATGTGAATCTCCTAACTCTCTACTGAACGAATGGCGGCATCGAGATTGTCGGGATGCAAATTAGCCTGCAGGAACGCGCTATCGGCGGGATCGATCATCAGCTTGTGAATTTCGCCAAAGGTTAATACGCCGCGGTCGAGCTGATAATCGAGCAGGTGGCCGCCGCCTTTACGGTCATCGGTGATGAAGTGTTCGTGATAGCCGGCCACGTTAATTCCCTGCATATGCTGCGGCGTACGGAAACCGACCAGAACGCCGTCGCGTTGGTTGAAGCGAAAGACCGGTTGGTCGTCGAGCACATCGGTCATCGCCCGGTAGGGCGGCGTCTGGCGAGGCACGGTGCGGGTATGGGCGTGGCGGAAGTGACCGTCGATGCGCAACGCGCAGAACAGATTATCGGAGGGCACTTGTTGGTCGATAATGTCGTGCAACTGCTGGCGACTAACCGGATGGTCAAACGTTTTGCGGTACTGCGGCTGAAACCAGGTCATCACCGCAAACGGCGTTTTCTGTTGCGGTTGCGCTTTCCGCGCGCTGCCGTCGGCGCGCAGTTGGTAAACCTGGCTACTAAAGGCGATCAGTTCGCCATCGAGTTCATTAAAGGTGCCAAGACCGAAATCGCCGTGTTTCAGCAGATCTGCGATGGTGGTGCTGCCTTCATAAACACCGCTGAGCAGGGCGCTCATTAGCGAGGTTTGATACAGCACGCTATCGGGATGCTGTGCGGAAAACGCGCGTAGGGTTTCGCACAAACTCGCTTCGCAGCTGCACTCTGAAGAATGATTCATGAG
>CABUCP010000176.1 GCA_902490055.1 uncultured Klebsiella sp.
CTACGCTAAAAGAACTCATGGCAAAGCAGAGTCCTGAAAGCCAGCGGCGTATTGCAGCGAAAGCGGCAGAGATACGCCAGTCTGTCGCTTTAAACTTGCTTCGCGAAGAGTTACAAATTTCACAAACGGAGATGGCAGCGGCGATGGGGGTAAAGCAGCCGACGATCGCAAAAATGGAGCAGGCTGATAACGACCCGCGGCTCTCGACCCTAAAACGCTACATTGCGGCATTGGGCGGAGAATTGAGCATTAATGTCACTTTGCCGACTGGAAAAAAAGTCTCGTTTAATTTGTGAATCGGTAACCCGGGTTGCGGCGCTTTACCCGCGGTTGTTGCCCGGCGGCGCTACGCTTGCGCGGGCCTACAGACTGTGATGTAGCCCGGGCCAGGCGTCAGTCGCAGCCCGGGGTATGTCAGGACGCTAACGACAGATCAGACTTTCCCACATGCTGCGCCAGCCACTCGCTGATGCGTGCCTGCTGTTCGGCATTCAGCCACATCCCCTGTTTGGTACGGCGCCAGATAGCGTCCTCCAGGGTGCGAACCCATTCGTGTTCAACCAGGTACTTAAGCTCGGCTTCATAAAACTCATGGCCGAAGTCTTCGCCTAAATCGGCAACTGAAGTCGCTTCGCCAAGGATCCACTCGCTATTGCTGCCGTAGGTGCGGGCATAGTGGCGAGCCATCGATTCGCTGATAAACGCGAAGCGACGGCGCAGTTTCGCCGCGTAGTCGTCGCGGTCGCCGCCAATATCGCCGCCGGGCAGAACGGCGGTTTTGGTCCATGCCGGCCCAATCCCCTGATAATACGGGGTCAGTTTTTCCAGCGCGTGCTCCGCCAGTTTACGGTAGGTGGTGAGCTTGCCGCCGAATACCGACAGCAGCGGCGCCTGACCGTTCTCATCATGAATATCGAGCGTGTAGTCGCGGGTAATCGCCTGCGGTGAGTCGGATTCATCGTCGCACAGCGGACGTACGCCGGAGTAAGTCCAGACGATATCCTCGCGCGACAGCGTCTTTTTAAAGTGCGCGTTGTAGACGTTCAGCAGGTAGTTGATCTCTTTATCTTCGATAGCGACCTCTTTCGGATCGCCGTTGTACTCGACGTCGGTGGTGCCGATAATCGAGAACTCATCCATCCACGGGATGACAAACACGATACGTTTATCTTCATTTTGCAGGATATAGGCCTGCTTCTGGGTGTGCACGCGCGGCACCACGATATGGCTGCCTTTGATCAGGCGAATGCCATACGGCGAGCGCAGATGCATGCCTTCGTCGAAGAAATGCTTCACCCACGGGCCGGTGGCGTTAACCAGACCGCGCGCGTGCCAGGTAAATTTCTCGCCGCTATCGATATCTTCCGCTTCCACCACCCACAGGCCGTTTTCACGTTTTGCCGAGATGGCGCGGGTGCGGGTACGAACCTCGCCGCCTTTACGGACGACCATTTGGGCGTTGGCCAGCACCAGGCGCGCATCGTCTACCCAGCAGTCGGAATATTCGAAACCGCGCACGATTTCCGGCTTGAGCACCGATTCCGCGCCAAAGCGCAAACCGGTCGAACCCGGCAGGCTGGTGCGTTTACCGAGGTGATCGTACAAGAACAGCCCAATGCGGATCATCCACGCCGGGCGCAGATGCGGACGGTGCGGTAAACGAAAGCGCATCGGGAAGGCCAAATGCGGCGCCATTTTTAATAATACTTCGCGCTCCGCCAGCGCTTCGCTGACCAGGCGGAATTCGTAGTGTTCAAGGTAGCGCAGGCCGCCGTGAATCAGTTTTGAGCTGGCGCTCGAGGTGGCGCAGGCAAGGTCTCTCGCTTCCAGCATCAGCACGGATAAACCGCGTCCGGCGGCGTCTGCCGCGATACCGGCACCGTTGATGCCTCCGCCTATCACAATCAGATCTTTGATTTCCACGCTCGCACCTCGTTCGCTTTCGTTTAAGCTCATAAATGTTCGATATCGCTCACTATAGCAAACAAACGCGCTTTTGGTAACATCAAAAAAACATTTCAGAGTGATGCATGTAACATATTGGCGTTTATTTACCGCCTGACGGTACACTAGAGGGTAAAATCAGGGCCGGTCACCGCCCGTCATGAAGTGAAATAGAGAAGAGAGCCATGGAACAATTTGAATGTATCAATGTAGAAGAAGCGCATCAGAAGCTGCAGCAGCAGGCGGCGGTGCTGGTTGATATTCGCGATCCGCAGAGCTTTGCTATGGGGCATACGCCAGGGGCGTTTCATCTGACCAACGATACGCTGGGCGCTTTTATGCGCGATAACGACTTCGAGACGCCGGTGATGGTGATGTGCTACCACGGTAATAGCAGTAAAGGCGCGGCGCAGTATCTGCTGCAGCAGGGGTTTGATAATGTCTACAGCGTTGATGGCGGTTTTGACGCCTGGCATCGCCATTTCCCGGCGGAAGTCGCGCACGGCTCGCTATAAGCGCGGTACGGTATATACTAGCTCCCTTTGTGTGGAATAAGCGATTCGCTGCATGTTAATGATTACCTCTTTTGCCAACCCGCGCGTGGCCCAGGCGTTTGTCGACTATATGGCGACGCAGGGCGTGATCCTGACTATCCAACAGCATACGCAGAGCGACGTCTGGTTGGCCGATGAAAGCCAGGCCGGGCGAGTGCAGGCCGAACTGGCCCGTTTTCTTGAGAACCCTGCTGACCCGCGCTATCTCGCCGCCAGTTGGCAATCGGGGCATACCAATAGCGGATTGCATTACCAACGCTTTCCTTTTTTAGCTACTCTGCGTAACAACGCCGGGCCGTTTACGTGGGCGATTTTGCTGGCCTGTATCCTGGTCTTCATTCTGCAAAACGTTCTGGGCGATCAGACGATGATGATCTGGCTCGCCTGGCCCTATGACCCTTCGCTGAAATTCGAAGCCTGGCGCTATCTTACCCATGCTTTCATGCACTTCTCGCTGATGCATATTCTGTTTAACCTGCTATGGTGGTGGTACCTCGGCGGTGCGGTGGAGAAGCGCATCGGCAGCGGCAAGCTGGTGGTGATTACCATTATCAGCGCCCTGTTGAGCGGATTCGTCCAGCATCAGGTTAGCGGCCCGTGGTTCGGCGGTTTGTCGGGGGTGGTCTATGCGTTAATGGGCTATGTCTGGCTGCGCGGCGAGCGCGATCCGCAGAGCGGTATCTATCTGCAGCGCGGCCTGATTCTGTTCTCTTTAGTGTGGCTGGTGGCTGGCTGGTTTGATGTTTTCGGCATGTCGATCGCTAACGGCGCCCACGTCGCGGGCCTGGTTGTTGGGCTGGCGATGGCGTTTGTCGATACGCTAAATGTGCGAAAACGAACGTAGAGATTCCCAGGGATATTTCATGAAACAAACACAACGTCATGACGCGATTATCGAGCTGGTAAAAAAACAGGGATACGTCAGTACCGAAGAGCTGGTCGAGCAGTTTGCCGTCAGCCCGCAGACTATCCGTCGCGATCTGAATGATTTAGCAGAACAAAAAATGATCCTGCGCCACCACGGCGGCGCGGCGATGCCTTCAAGCTCGGTCAACACCTCGTGGCACGACAGGAAAGCCACCCAGACGGCGGAGAAAGAACGCATCGCGCGCAAAGTAGCGAGTGAGATCCCCGACGGCGCGACCCTGTTTATCGATATCGGCACGACGCCGGAAGCGGTCGCCCACGCGCTGCTCAATCATAACGACCTGCGGATTGTGACCAACAACCTCAACGTCGCCAATACGCTGATGGTGAAAGACGATTTTCGCATTATTCTCGCCGGCGGCGAGCTGCGTAGCCGCGACGGTGGGATCATCGGCGAGGCGACGCTCGATTTTATCTCCCAGTTCCGCCTCGACTTCGGCATCCTTGGCATCAGCGGTATTGATAGCGACGGTTCGCTGCTGGAGTTTGATTATCATGAAGTGCGCACCAAGCGGGCGATTATCGAAAACTCGCGCCACGTGATGCTGGTGGTGGATCACTCGAAGTTTGGCCGTAATGCGATGGTGAATATGGGCAGCATCAGCCTGGTGGACGCAGTCTACACCGACGTGATGCCGCCTGCCGGCGTACTGAAAGTGATTAAAGACAACAACCTGCAGCTGGAGCTGTGCTAAGCGGCGTCAGACGCCGTATCCCATCATTTTGAGCAACCGCTGGGCATGCTGAACGGCATCCTGGCGGTGCGCGACGCCCAGTTTCTGATACAGATTGCGAATATGCGTTTTAATCGTGGTCGCCGCGACGTCCAGTTCGCCGGCGATCTGCTCGTTGCTATAACCCGAGTAGATAAGCCCTAAGACCTGCCATTCGCGCTGGGTTAGCGGGCTGGTGCGGATAAGCTCCGGCACTTCCGGGTGATTCAGCAGCCGCTCGACGAAACTCTCGTCGAAGTGGGCGAATTTATGCCGATGATGCTGGTTGATATCGCGCAGGATCCGCTGCGCGCGATGCTGTTCCAGCTCCGGCAGCGTATTGAGCTGAATCAGCTGACGCAGCTGCTGGGCCATGGCTTCGCCTTCAATCACGAAGTGGTTAATGAAACCCGTGCGGTTGGCCAGAGTTAAGGCTTCCATTAATACTTTTTGCGCCTCGCCCTTGCGGTCCGCCTGCCAGTACAGCTGGTTCAACAGCAGCAGGTTGCGGTTGATGTCGCTCATCAGCCGCAGCGAGCGGGCATTTTCGTTTAACTCTTCCAGCACCATTTCGGCAGAATCAAAATCGCCGAGCAGGATCTGCGCGCGGGCGATATTACGCCACTGGCTCTGCAGGAAGTGGTTATTGGCGAATTCTGGTTTCGGCGTCTGGCGCAGCCAGTTGGCCGCTGCGGTTTTATCGCCGGTCATCTGCCAGTAAATCACCCGCACCTTATCGGCGTTGGAGACCCAGTCGCTATGGTAGTGGCCGTTGCCTAACAGGTTTTCCAGACGGTTGAGCTGGCTGCGGGCGTTATCGAGATCGCCACGGGCCAGCGAGCATTGCACCATCAGCGCCAGGCACTGCAACTGCTGCTGCGGCTGATAGCTTGCCAGTACCGTGATACCGCTGCGGGCGCAGCCCTCGGCTTCATCAAGGCGCGCCCAGGCCCACAGCAGCTGCGCGCGAATGCGCAGCAAGAACTCATGCATCGGCAGCTGTTCCAGGTGCTGGTCGCGGATAAGCTGGAAAGCTTTGTCCTGAATCTCCCACGCCGCCTGCAGGAAGCCCTGGGCGAAGAGAATTTCGCTCTGCTGAATCATGCTCCACAGGGCGTAATGCCAGACATCGTGACGGCGGGCCATCTGTTCGGTCTGCTGCATCACCGCCAGCGATTTGCTCAGCAGGCCTTTGCAGTGCAGCACTTCGCCGTGAACGGAAGTGGCGACGATGCGGCTGTAATAGCTCGCCAGCGGCAGCTCATCCAGCGCTACCATCGCCAGACGCTCGGCTTCTTCCTGGTCGCCGGCGTTGATGGCGACTTGCGCGCGCAGGGCATTGAAATCGCCGTGCATCGCGGTATCCATTTCGACATCCATCTCCTGTTCGGCGCGGGCCAGCAGGGTATTAACTTCGCTATAGCGATGCTGGCTTTGCATCAGCCAGGCTTGCAGCAGGATTAACCGCGGGTTTTCCAGCAGATTCGACCACGGCAGCGCCGCCAGCGACTCTTCGAGCAGCCCCAGCTCGCTATGGTTGAACATGCCCCAGGCGTGGTTGAGCAGAATATCGCGCAGCATGGCGGCGTCGCCGGCGGCTAAGGCATGATGAATGGCTTCGGTCGGGAAACCCTGCGCCATCCAGGCTTCGGCAGCGGAACGGTGAATTTCCGGCAGTTCAGTGGCCATTTCCCACTGACAGCGCTGGCGCAGGAAGTTGCCGAACAGCGGGTGATAGCGGAACCACTCGCCGGAATCGTCCATTCGGTGCAGGAACAGCCCCTGGCGTTCGATCTCTTCCAGTTGCATCTGGCCGTTCTCTTCGCCGGTCACGCGGACGATCAGCGCGTCGTTCATCGAGCGCAACAGCGAGCTCTTTAATAAGAAGCTGCGGGTGCGAGCATCGACGTTATCCAGAACTTCATCGACCAGATAATCGGAAAGATGGCTGGCGTTGATCCCGGCGAGGCGACGGGCGGAGTGCTGGGCTGAGCTGTTCTTCTGGCGGGCGGAGAGGGCGATGAGCTGGAGGGCGGTGGCCCAGCCGGCGACGTCATCGCACAGGCGGCTGCTGTCATCCGCCTCAATCGGCGCAGAGAGACGGCAGTCGAAGAACTGTTTGGCTTCCTGATGGGTAAAGGCCAGCTGCTGGCTGCCGATCTCCAGTAATTGTTCGCGCACGCGCAGGTTGGCGATCCCCAACTGCGGCAGGTTACGCGACAGCACCACCAGGGTCATGGTTTCCGGCTGATGGCGCAGGAAGAAGCGCATCGCATCGTGGATTACCGGGTTATTAATCAGGTGGTAGTCATCAATCACCAGATACAGCGGACGCTGCCAGTCGGCAAGTTCGATAAACAGCTGGGCGAACAGCGACGGCAGGCTGGCGTACTGGCGCTTTTGCACCATGGCTTCGCTGGCGGCGCAGTGGCCGCCGCTCGCCTGCTGGATTGCGGCAATCAAATAGCTGGCGAAGCGCTCCTGCTGGTTGTCGCCTTCATCAAGCGAGAACCAGCCGAGGTCGTTTTTACCTGCGGCCCACTGCGAAACGAGCGTGGTTTTGCCGTAACCTGCCGGGCTGGTCACCAACGCGAGACGATAATTGTTCGCGCCGGAAAGTTTCGCCAGTAACCGTTCGCGAACCACAGTGTGTTCGAGACGGGACGGACGACTTAATTTTGACGGAATCAACATAGTTCACTATTTCGCTGTGCAAGAAAGGGATGGGGATTTTTTTTGCGCTTCGTAATTA
>CABUCP010000177.1 GCA_902490055.1 uncultured Klebsiella sp.
AAGTTAAAACTGAAAAGCCCCTGGAAGTATTAGACAAAGCCCTGTCCCAGGTTGATCAACTGCGCTCCTCCCTGGGTGCGGTACAGAACCGTTTCGATTCTGTCATCAACAACCTGAACAGCACTGTGAACAACCTGTCCGCTTCCCAGTCCCGTATCCAGGATGCCGACTACGCGACCGAAGTGTACAACATGAGCCGTGCTAATATCCTGCAGCAGGCGGGCACCTCCGTCTTGGCGCAGGCTAACCAGTCTACTCAGAACGTCCTGTCCCTGCTGCGTTAATCGTCTCTGCCGATTACTGTCGCCTCCTGAACCCCGCTTCGGCGGGGTTTTTGCTGTCTGCTCGCCGCCAGGCAAAAACGGCTGAATGCTAAAGCATGTCGTAAATAGAGACCGTTTTATGCGGTTTTTCCGGCGATTGGCTTTTTTGCCCCTGCGCATAATAGCGCTGACTCTCTTATCCGCAGGTTCAAGAAATAGTGAGCGATTTGTATACCGCCGAAGGCGTGATGGACAAAAATTCCCTCTGGCTGCGCTACGTACCGTTAGTGCGGCACGAGGCGTTGCGCCTGCAGGTCAGGCTGCCCGCCAGCGTCGAACTCGATGACCTGCTGCAGGCCGGGGGAATTGGGTTATTGAACGCCATCGAGCGTTACGATTCTCTACAGGGAACCGCCTTTACGACCTATGCGGTGCAGCGCATCCGCGGCGCGATGCTGGATGAACTGCGCAGCCGCGATTGGGTGCCGCGCAGCGTGCGGCGCAACGCTCGCGAAGTCGCGCAGGCAATGCAGAAGCTGGAGCAGCATCTGGGCCGCCCTGCCAGCGAAAGCGAACTTGCGCAGGCGCTGAATATGACCCTTGGCGAATACCGACAAATTCTGCTGGATACCAATAATAGCCAACTGTTCTCCTACGACGAATGGCGCGAAGAACAGGGGGAGAGCGTCGAACGCCTGCTGGAAGGCCATGAAGAGGCGAATCCGCTGCATCATCTGCTGGAGGGCAGCCTGCGTCAGCGAGTGATTGATGCCATTGAAGCGTTACCGGATCGCGAAAAGATGGTCCTCACGCTCTACTATCAGGAAGAGCTGAATCTAAAAGAGATTGGCGCAGTGCTGGAAGTGGGCGAGTCCCGCGTCAGCCAGTTACACAGTCAGGCGATTAAGCGCCTGCGCGCGAAGCTGGCCAACGACGGTTGATGCCGGAGTGAATAACCACCTGGCTGGCAGGTGGTTAGGCTATTTACGATTTACGCAAATCAATGCGCAGAATGCGCTCCTTCGCCCCATCGACAAATACCTCCGGATCCCAATCGCGATTGAATCCTTCTTTTATGCCGACGTACAGCGTATCCATATCCGGCGACAGCACCATCTGGTTAGGGTACACCGGCGTGCGGAATTCCTTGGTCACGCGCCAGGTTTTGCCATCGACGACGCTAATCGTACCGCTGGTGAAGTTGCTGACGTACAGCTCGTTGTATTTCGGATTGTAGCGTACGGCATTAGCGCCAATGCCGGTGCGGACATAGCCCAGCGATTTGCCGTCTTGCAGATCGAAAATATACAAGCCGTCGTGCGGGCCGCTGCGATCGTCGTGATCGAAGGCGACGACGAAGATGCGCCCGGAAGCGGAATCGACGATCAGGTTTTGCGCGCTGGCTAACTGCGGCGCGTTAAGCGGAATAGTGCGTAATACCCGCTGCGTTTTAGCATCGATCTCGTTGATATAGTCGCGGCCGCCAACGTAGATCTTCTGCGTTTTTTCATCCAGCGTCAGGCCGTAGGCGGTACCGCGATAGGCCTCTTTGACCTCGCCTTTAAGCTGCAGCGTGCTGCCGTCGAGCATCAGCAGTTTGTGCAGCGGACGCATGCCGTCTTTGGTTTTCTGCATATGGCTGTAGCTGACGAACAATGTATCGGCGGCGCTGCTGTAAACCATATGGCGCAGATGTTCGAAGCGCGAATCCGCGGCGCCGTCGGTGGCAAAGCTCAGGCGCTGGCTGGTGCGTGTGATTTTACCGCTGGCGGCGTCAAACAGGCTAATACGCAGCGTGGCCGCCTGGGTGTGGCCGACATACAGCGCTCGCGCCGGCTGATTCATCGCCAGCGAAAAGGCGCGCCAGGGCATATCGTAGCGCTGGATAATCTGCAGCGTCGCCGGATTAAAAGCATATAAGTAGCCTTTATTGGCCGCGCGGTTAACCCGGTCCGTGGCGGCGGCGAAAAGCAGATTGTCGCCGCTATCGAATGCCAGCTCATACACGCCTTCATTAGCTTCCTGCAGATAATTGGTTTTCATCGCGAAACGCGAAGCTTCCCGCTGCGGCGGATCGATGGCGAAGGCTTGTTGCGGCAGCAGCGCGGCGAGCAGCAGCGCGCCGGACAGTGTTGCTATGTTACGGTAATTCATGATGATTTCCTGTGCTCAGAGGTGGTTGACTTAAAACTGGATTTCGCCGCCGAAGATATAGGTCCGTCCGCGAGCGGTGGTGTTGATTGACGCCCCCTCTTTGGCGTTATCAAGGCTCTGGTTCATGCGGTTGAGCGCCTCGGAGTAATCGCGGTTGGTGACGTTCTGCACGCTAAAGCGCAGCAGCACGTTCTCGGTCATCTGCCAACTGATATAGAGGTCGATGATGGTTGGGATATTCGGCATGCTCTCTTTAGGCACCGTATTGGTATCGAGGCTAATGCCTTCGGTACTCAGACGTTTCGATTTACCGGTGAATTTTACCAGGCTGCCAACGGTGAGCTTGCGGTCAAACAGGCGCCCGCCGACGTCGAGAGTGGCGTAGCTGCTCGGCAGATCGCTCAGATCGCTATAGGCGAAGCTGTAAACGGTACTGGCGATGGAGGTCGGCTGATCGGTATGTTGTTTGCTCCACGACAGGTTGGCGTAGGCAAAGCCGATGTCATATCCGGCTTCAATCTCATAGCCTTCGGTGGTGACCGGCGAAGTGATATTGGTAGAAATATTGGCGTTAAAGCCGGACGAGGCATCGTTGATATTCTGGCAAAGCTCGCCGTTGCTGCACAGGAAGAAGGATTCGCTGGTGATGTAATCTTTAATCCGTGAGCGGTAGGTCAGGGCTTTGAGATGCAGGCTATCCTCGTCGCTCAACAACCCTTTTTTGATAACGTTAAAACCAGCTTCCCAGGTTTCCGCCTTTTCCGGTTTGAGGAACGGGTTCATCGATGCGCCGCCCTCGTTGGCGAAAAATACTTCCTGTACGTTTGGCGCGCGCGATGAACGGCTCCAACTGACGAACGGCTGCAGCCACGGCGTCACCTGGGCGGAGAACGTGGCCGACGGGTTAAAACCATTATCCTTCACGTTCAGGTCGGTGGCTCCCTGCGGGAAGCATTTTTCGTCATCCGAACAGGCCGGTTTATGCCCCTGTACCCGGCTGCGGGTGTAGTTGAGGTTAAGATCGAGTTGATAAATATCTTTGTTCAACGATAGCCCGCTATACAGTGAGGCGATCTTCTGCTTACCGGCCGGGGCGAAGGCGTTATGGTCGGTCTCGGTATCCTGCACGAAGCGGCGGGAGTATCGGGTGTCCATCAACTTGCCGCCAAACTGCAAAGAGGCATACACATCGTCGGTGAGACGAAAACGGCTGGTGTTGCTGATATCCAGCGCGTTGGATTTATTGGTGGTTGAGGAGTCGTTAAAGTTGTACAGCGACTCCGGTTTATACGACTGATTGCCGCGGCTGGTACTGGCTAATACGTTGAATTCGACCAGTTCATTGAGCGGCGCGTAGTTATAGCGCAGGTAGTAGTCGTCGCTGCTAATATCGCGACGGGTAAAGCTGTTGCGGTAATTACGCCCGGAAAACTCGAAGCGGTTGAATTGATCGACGTTGAAGTTGACTTTATATAGCTGGGAGCGCGGTTCCTGACGCAGATATTTATTATCCTCGCCGATAAAATCTTCACTGCTGCGGCCGCTACCGTTTTTATAGGTTGCATAGGTGCGGGTGCCGCTGATGCCAAGCAGCGCGCCGAGCCCGCCGCCGTTAGCGAAGGTGTCGGTTTTCCCCGCCACCGCCACCATGCCGGTGCGGCCAAGGCCGTTATCGCCGACTGAAAAACGCGACAGCAGGCCGGCCTGATGCCCCGGTTTTAATACGTCGTCGACGCCGATGGTGCGCAGGTTCGCGCTGCCCGCCAGCGCGTTGACGCCCTGGGAGCCAGCGCTATTGCCGCGGGTAACATCAACCTCGGCGAGGAAGTTGGGATCGAGCGGTACCCCGGCGGCGGTGTTCGCGCCGCCGTGATAGTTGGCCGGCGCCATGCCGAAGAAGGTCTGAGTGACGCCATCGACCATGGTGTTCACGCGCCCCAGCCCGTTCATCCCGCGGATGTTAACGCTGATGGTGCCCTGCAGCGGGTCGATTTGCGTATAGGTGCCCGCCATGCTGCGCAGCGAGGCATCGAGGCTCTGCAGATTCTTATTTAGAGTTCGCGAACTGTAGGCGCCAGGGCGGGTATAGCTCTCCTCTGAAGAGCCGACCTGGCCCGCGTTGTCCGCCAGCGGGTTATCGGTAATGGTGATAGGAGAGAACACCGATTCCCCTTCGCTTTCGGCGGCAAGAGCCTGGCCGTTGACGATAAGTAGCCCGGTAACGAGCCCCGTGATTATTTGTGATTTTTCCATAATCAAATCCTGAGGTAATAAATATTTAACGCACAAAAAGGGCAGCAGCGTGCATCGCGCTTATTGCTAAGTGCGATGACACATTGCCCAAAATAAAAAATCGTTAGCGGTCAGTGACCGTTATAAATAGCGTCCAGATTGCCTGAATAAATAACAGGGGAAACTGGATTTATATTTTTAATAAGCCGAACTCCACCGGCAACGTGACTTTATTTATGCCATTGCGCAGCAGTTCTTTAGGCGGTGGCGGCAGCGGGCGCGCATTCTCCAGCGCCATCAGCGCGGCGCGGTCCAGCGAATGGGTGCCGGAAGAGTTCACCAGTTGCGATTGCAGTATCTCGCCGCGTGCGTTCACGCTGAAGGTAATGGTGACGGTGCCGGTACGTTTGCGCCGGCGCGCGTCATCCGGGTAATTACGCATCTTATTGATTTTGCCCTTCACCAGCGATTCCCAACTGATCTTATTCTGGCTAAGGCGCGCGGCGTCGCTATCCAGCGGCGCGGCGGTGCGTTGAGCCAGTGTGGCCTGCGCCGGCGGCGTGGCGAGGCTGGTGGTGGTCGAATTGCCTTTCTCCTCTTGCTGCTGGCGACGAGACTGCTTTTTAATCTCGGTTTTCTTCTTCGGCCGCGGCTCGGGTTTTGTCGCTGCCAGCTTTAATTGCGCATCATCGTGAACCAGCAGTTTAGGCGCGTCTTTTAGCGCCGAGGTTTCCTGTTCGCTCATCGCTTCGACTTTACGCTGCTGGGTCACGCCGGGGGGCAGCTCGGGATGAATAAACGAGACTTCAAGTTCCGGCGCATATTCCACCATTACCGCCGCAGGAGGCGCGGCATCGGGCGGCGAGGCGAAGTGAATGATAAAGGGCACGGCCAGCGCCAGATGGCAAAGCACGCTGGCGGTCGTTCCCCCAAACCAGCGGGGGCGCGGTAGTATCAATGGCGCAGAGAGCGTGGTATTCATTTTGCCGCCGCTACCGACCAGATGTAATCGGCCTGTTTCGCCGTCAGGGTGGTGCCGTCGGTGGTCAAGATTAGCACCAATGGTTTTTCCGACTGCAGATCGGCGAGATGCAGCGGTACGCCGATATCTTTTGCCGCATGATAACCGCCGGCAATGAGCAGCGCCGGGCGCGGGGCGCTTTTCATCTGCGTGGCCATCAGCCGGTCGCGCTGCTGCTGGATGGCAAGCATCGCGGTGACCTGTTCGCCGCTGATTTGCCCGTCATGCATCAGATAGATGATCGCCGACAGCGATTCGTGTACCTGCGGGCGGGAGGAATGTTTGCCGCCGGGGAAGGTCGGGTGTTGATAAATTTTGCTCACCTGCTCGCGGCTGAGGTTTGCGGCCAGAAGCGGATAGGGGGCTTCCAGTGCGGTCATCACCACGTCGCGATAGAGATCCCACGGCCAGCCGGGGTTCCAGCGCAGCGTTTCCGCCGCGCGGGTGGCGCTGACGGCGGTGCCGCTGAGGCTGGCCTGCTTGACCCGGTTGACCGCATCCTGCTGGCTTAAATCGATCATCTCCATCAGCACGCTGCCCTGAGGGCGCGCAGTGTTAAGGTTCTGCAGCAGCCAGCGCTCAATCTGATGATGCTTTACGTTGGTATGCTCTTCGCCAATGATGACCAGCGGCGCCTGTGCCTGCCGGGCCAGCAGCTGCTGCGCCGTCAGCGGTTGGCCGCTGGCGGCGTCGCGAATGTTGGCTTTCTCCACCAACGCGCGGTCCTCGCCAGGGGAGAGCGGGCTGAGCGTGCTGTGGCAGGCGCTCAGTAACAGCGCGCATCCCAAGACCAGAGTGTTAAAAAGGTTTTCCTTAAACATAAAATGTCCGTTTTCGGTTTTTTAGTAGTATTTTCTTCGTATCCTGCTGCTGGCGCAGAATGATATGTGATATTGAGAATGATTATCAAGATCATTCTCATTCATAATTATTGGTAGGGGTGATGATTGTATGCGGCAACCACTGGTGGGGGCGGCTATTCGGAGCGGTAAGGGCGGCGGCAAGATTGCCGGTTTTGTGAGCCAGGTCTGCGTAGGTCAGGAAAAAACACGCGTAGCGGGAAATAGGTCTGGTGCGACTCAGAAAATACTACTA
>CABUCP010000178.1 GCA_902490055.1 uncultured Klebsiella sp.
CACTTTATTATGAGCGATAGTCGCAAATGCATTGGATGCAAAGGTTGCGAAGTGGCCTGCGTGATGGCGCATAATGCTGAACAACATGTCCTGACTCCACAGCGCTTTTTGCCGCGCATTACCGTTATTAAAAACCGGAGCAAGCGTAACGCGGTAACGTGTCGCCACTGTGAAGGCGCGCCCTGCGCGCGCAGCTGCCCCAATGGCGCGATTAGCCAACAGGATGACAGCGTGCTGGTGGATGCTGAAAAATGTATCGGCTGTAAATCCTGCGTGGTGGCCTGCCCCTTTGGGGTAATGCAGATTGTCGTCTCGGCGAATGGCAGAGCGGCGGCGCACAAATGCGACCTGTGCCACGGGCGTGATGCGGGGCCGGCCTGCGTGCAAAACTGCCCGGCGCAGGCGCTGCAGCTGGCGACCGATTCCGCGTTAAATGCGTTGGCTAAAACGCGACGCCTGCGGGCGGCGCGGCTGGATGCCCAGCCCTGGCATAGCCGCGCGCTGACGGCGGCGCATGCGAGCGCCAGCGATAAGGCCAGCCAGATGGCGGCAACACCGGCACGCGGCGAGGCGGATAAACTGCCGGCTGAGGAGCGCAAACAGCACTTTGGCGAAATCTATTTGCCATTTAGTGCCGGTCAGGCGCAACGTGAAACGGAGCGCTGCCTGAAGTGCGGCGACCACAGTATCTGCGAATGGACCTGTCCGCTACATAATCATATTCCGCAGTGGATCGAGCGGGTAAAAGCCGGCGATATCGCCAGCGCCGTTGAGCTTTCCCATCAAACCAACTGTTTGCCGGAAATCACCGGCCGCGTCTGCCCGCAGGATCGCCTGTGCGAAGGCGCCTGCACGCTGCGCGACGAGAGCGGCGCGGTCACTATCGGCAATATTGAACGCTATATTTCCGACCAGGCGCTGGCTCGCGGCTGGCGTCCGGATCTGTCGGCGGTGGTCGCCAGCGGCAAGAAAGTGGCGATTATCGGCGCCGGGCCGGCGGGGCTGGCCTGCGCCGACCGGCTGGCGCGCAGCGGTATCGAAGCGGTGATTTTTGACCGCCACCCGGAAATCGGCGGCCTGCTGACTTTCGGCATTCCGGCATTCAAGCTGGATAAATCGCTGCTGGCTCGCCGGCGCGAGATATTTAGCCAAATGGGCATCCGCTTTGAACTCAACTGCGAAGTGGGCAAAGACGTGGCGCTTAATCAGCTGCTTGCTGACTATGACGCGGTTTTTGTCGGCGCGGGTACCTACCGCTCGATGAAAGCCGACTTGCCAAACGAAGAGGCGCCGGGCGTCTATGACGCGCTGCCGTTCCTTATCGCCAACACCAAACAGGTGATGGGGCTGGAAACGCTGGCGGACGAACCCTACATCGATACCGCCGGGTTGAGGGTAGTGGTGTTGGGCGGCGGCGATACGGCGATGGACTGCGTACGTACCGCGCTGCGCCACGGCGCTGAACAGGTCACCTGCGCCTATCGCCGCGATGAGGCTAACATGCCGGGGTCGAAAAAAGAGGTTAAAAACGCCCGCGAAGAGGGGGCGAACTTTGAGTTCAATGTCCAGCCGGTCACCCTTGAACTCGGTGGTGACGGTCGGGTCAGCGGCGTGCGTTTTCTGCGTACTCAGCTTGGCGAGCCGGATGCCCAGGGCCGGCGCAGCCCGTCGCCCATTTCCGGCAGCGAATTTGTGATGCCTGCCGATGCGGTGATTATGGCGTTTGGCTTCCACCCGCATGCGATGCCGTGGCTGGAAGCCGCAGGCGTGCAGCTCGATAGTCGCGGGCGCATTAAGGCTAACGTGGAAAGCCGCTATCGCTATCAAACCAGCAATCGGCAGATCTTCGCCGGCGGCGACGCGGTGCGCGGCGCTGATTTGGTGGTGACGGCGATGGCGGAAGGGCGGCATGCCGCGCAGGGGATAATGGACTACCTCGGCGTAACCTCGCCGTTGCCGCACTAACGACAAATCGGGCTCCGCAGCGTAGTATGGCGAGGTTATTCCACGCTGCGGAGTTTGCATGTCACTCAATATCCACGTCATTAAAGATAAAATCCTCTCCGAAAACTACTTTTTGCTGCGCAACATGACCTATGAGCTGACGCGCCGTGACGGTAGCATCGTGCGCCACAAGCGCGAGGTGTACGATCGCGGCAACGGCGCCACGGTGCTGCTGTATAACCGCAAAAAACAGAGCGTAGTGCTGGTGCGCCAGTTCCGCGTCGCCACCTGGGTCAACGGTAATCAGGACGGTATGCTGATTGAAACCTGCGCCGGTCTGCTGGATAACGACGAGCCGGAGGTGTGCATCCGCAAGGAAGCTATTGAAGAAACCGGCTACCAGGTGGCTGAAGCGCGCAAAGTGTTTGAACTGTATATGTCGCCCGGCGGCGTGACCGAGCTGATTCACTTTTTTATCGCCGAATACAGCGAGGCGCAGCGCGCCAGCAGCGGCGGCGGCGTGGATGACGAAGCGATTGAGGTACTGGAGCTGCCGTTCGCTGAGGCATTGCGGATGGTCGCCGATGGCGAAATTCAGGATGGGAAGGCGGTGATCCTGCTGCAATACCTACAAAATTCCGGCCTGATGTCGGGGAACTCTGATAAATCCGATTGAGCAAAACCCCGCCAGTGCTGATGATAACGGTGTAATAAAAAATCACTCTGTCAGAAATATTTCGGGATTGCGCCGCTCATGTTTTATCGGTTTTTAATGTTGCTGTTTTTCGGTTTCCTGCCGACGTCGCTGGTGTGGGCGGCGCCGGCCCAGCAGTTATTTGGCGATTGGCTGGTCACCTGTAACAATCAAAATTATTGCGTCACCCGCAACGTCGGGCTACATCATGGTCTGGTGATGACGTTGAGCCGCAGCGCGGGGGCGACAACCGATGCCGGGTTGCGCATCGAGCTTGGCGGCGTGGGCAACCCGGTTGCCGCGCTGGCGGCGATCGGCCCGCGTCTGCAGCTTGACGGTCAGCCGCTGCATTTTGATGCTAAACACTGGCAGATCGCCGACAAACTTATCAAAACCGGCGACAGCGTCAGCATCGACGCCTTCCTGCAACAGGCGCAGGAGGGGAAAGAAATTACCCTGCTAAACGGTCTGCAGAGCATTTCGCTGCAGGGGTTAAAGCCCGCGCTGCTGTTCATTGATAATCGACAAAAGCGGGTCGGTAGCGAAACCGCGTGGGTCGGCAAAGGCGAAGAGCCGCCGCTGAGCGTTCCGCCGGCGCCGGCGCTGCGTACCGTAGGCAAAGCCGAAGTGGCGCAGTCGCCGCTCAGCCGCGATGAACTTAACGAGCTGATGGACTATGGTAACGAGCGGATGAACGCCAGCCCCTGTTCGCTCGATCCCTTCCGCCGCGAAATTCGCGTTACCGCGTTAACCGACGATAAAGTCTTACTGATGACCAGCTGCGAAGCGGGCGCCTACAACACCGTTTGGCTGGCGTGGCTGGTGTCGCGCAAAACGCCGCATCTTTCCCGCCAGGTTCGGCTGACTCTACCTTTCCAGCCGCCGGGCGATGCGCCGCGCGAGATTGAACTGATTAACGCCAGTTTCGATGAGAAACGCCATGAATTAGTGACTTTTGATAAGGGGCGCGCGCCGGGCGATTGCGGGATCCAGAGCCGCTGGCGCTATGACGGCCAGCGGTTTAATTTGACGCGCTACGCCCGGCAGCCGCAGTGCGATAACTGGCAGGGGCCAGATGCCTGGCCCACATTATGGATCACCCGTTAAGTACTTTGTTGCTGACCTCGACGATATGCTCGGCGGTAAAGCCAAAGAACGGGAACAGCTTGTCGGCGGGAGCCGATTCACCGTAGCGGGTCATGCCGACAATCGCGCCTTTTAACCCGACGTATTTATACCAGTAGTCGGCAATCCCGGCTTCGACGGCGACGCGGGCGCTGACATCGGACGGCAGCACCGACTCGCGCCAGGCTTCATCCTGAGCATCAAACACGTCGGTCGATGGCAGCGACACCACCCGCACGTTCACGCCATTTACCAGCAGCGTCTCCGCTGCCTGAACGGTAATTTCCATCTCCGAACCGGTAGCGATAAGAATGAGGTCCGGCTTGCCGCCGGCATCCTTCAGCACATAGCCGCCGCGCGCAATGTCCTGCACCTGTTGCGGCGTGCGGGCCATTTGCGCCAGATTTTGCCGCGAGAGGATCAGCGCGGTGGGGCCGTCATGGCGTTCGATGGCCGCCTGCCACGCCACGGCGGTTTCTACCTGATCGCAGGGGCGCCAGGTACTGAAGTTCGGCGTTAAGCGCAGGCTAGCCAACTGCTCAACCGCCTGGTGCGTCGGACCATCTTCCCCGAGCCCTATCGAATCATGGGTATAGACCATAATCTGGTGTGCCTTCATCAGCGCCGCCATGCGCGCGGCGTTACGCGCATATTCGACGAACATCAGGAACGTTGAGGTGTAGGGGATAAAGCCGCCGTGCAGGGCGATACCGTTGCCAATGGCGGTCATGCCGAATTCGCGGACGCCGTAGTGAATATAGTTACCCGCCGGATCGTCTTTGATCGACATTGAGCCGGACCAGATCGTCAGGTTACTCGGCGCCAGGTCGGCGGAGCCGCCAAGCAGCTCCGGTAAGGCAGGGCCAAAGGCGTTAAGCGCATTTTGTGAAGCTTTGCGGCTGGCAATCTTCGCCGGTTCCGCCTGAAGCTTCGCGACATAGTCGCGCGCCGTTTTTTGCCAGTTCGCCGGCAGTTCGCCCTCCATTCGGCGTTTCAGCTCAGCCGCCAGCTCCGGGTACTGCTGCTGGTAAGCGGCAAATTTGTCATTCCACGCGTGTTCGGCCTGTTCGCCGCGCGGGCGCGCATCCCAGCCTTGATAAATTTCTTTTGGGATCTCAAAGGGCGGATATTTCCAACCCAGCTGTTCGCGAGCCAGAGCCACCTCTTTTTCCCCAAGCGCCGCGCCGTGCGCTTCTTCGGAACCGGCTTTATTCGGCGAGCCGAAGCCGATCACCGTGCGGCAAATAATCAACGATGGTTTATCTTTTACAGCCTGCGCGTCGAGAATGGCCTGTTTCACCGCCTGCGGATCATGGCCGTCGATATCGCTAATAACGTGCCAGTGGTAGGCGCGGAAGCGTTCGGCGGTATCGTCGGTGAACCAGCCCTCAACGTGGCCGTCGATCGAGATCCCGTTGTGATCGTAGAAGCCAATCAGCTTGCCCAACCCCAGGGTACCGGCCAGCGAACTGGCCTCGTGCGAAATCCCCTCCATCAGGCAGCCATCGCCCATAAACACCCAGGTGTAGTGGTCGACGACGTCATGTCCGGGGCGGTTAAACTGCGCCGCCAGGGTGCGCTCGGCGATCGCCATCCCGACGGCGTTGGCCAGCCCCTGGCCGAGCGGCCCGGTGGTGGTTTCTACGCCTGGGGTATAGCCATGTTCCGGGTGGCCCGGGGTTTTCGAATGCAGCTGGCGGAAGTTTTTCAGCTCGTTCATCGGCAGGTCGTAGCCGGTCAAATGCAGCAGGCTATACAGCAGCATCGAGGCGTGGCCGTTGGACAAAATAAAGCGGTCGCGATCGTACCAGTGCGGGTTTTCCGGGTTATGTTTGAGGAAATCATTCCACAGAACTTCGGCAATATCCGCCATCCCCATCGGGGCGCCAGGGTGGCCGGAATTGGCTTTCTGGACGGCGTCCATGCTGAGGGCGCGAATGGCGTTGGCAAGCTCTCTTCGGGACATAGTCGTTTACTCCGTGACAAAGGATGACAGTTTTGCCGCAAGCAGGTCTTCCAGTTTGCGTTGGTCGACGGCGAACTGGCGAATACCTTCCGCCAGCTTATCGACCGCCATGGGATCCTGATTATGCTCCCAGCGGAATTCCGCTTCGCTTAGCGGAACCGGGCGCGGCAGTATCTGGTGAGCGGGAATAAGCTTGCGCGCTACCGGCGCGTCGCTGGCCTGTAGTTCTTGTAACAATGCCGGGGCGATAGTCAGCCGGTCGCAGCCGACCAGTGCAAGGATTTGCTCGGTACGGCGGAAGCTGGCGCCCATCACGATGGTGTTGTACTTATGCTGCTTGAAGTAGTCATAGATGTTGCGTACCGATTTCACCCCAGGGTCTTCATCAACCACGTAGGGATCCAGCGGCTGACGCGCCTGGTACCAGTCGTAAATACGCCCGACGAACGGCGAAATGAGAAACACGCCGGCTTCGGCGCAGGCGCGGGCCTGGGCGAATGAAAACAGGAGCGTCAGGTTGCAGTGGATGCCTTCTTTCTCCAGCGTTTCCGCGGCGCGGATCCCCTCCCAGGTGGAGGCAAGTTTGATCAGGATCCGCGATTTATCAATCCCCATCTCTTTATACAGCGCGACCAGATGGCGGGCTTTCTCCATGCTCTTTTCGCGATTAAACGAGAGGCGGGCATCGACTTCGGTTGAGACGCGCCCGGGGATGCTTTTGAGAATTTCCGCACCGAAGTTAACCGCCAGCTTATCGCAGGCATGCGCCACCTGCGCTTCGCGGCTGCCGCCCTGTTTGCTGGCCCAGGCGATAGCGTCGTTGATAAGCCCGGCATAATTATCCAGTCCGGCGGCCTTCAACAACAGGGAGGGGTTAGTGGTGGCGTCTTCCGGCTGGTAGTGGCGGATAGATTCAATGTCACCGCTGTCGGCGACAACGGTGGTGAACTGTCTGATGTGGTCTAGCTGATTCATGAATAAGTACTCCTGAAACAATACGTTGCAT
>CABUCP010000179.1 GCA_902490055.1 uncultured Klebsiella sp.
GGGATATAATCGGTTAGAGCAGATTATGGACTTCCTGAAAAGCCATAATCTGGTAACGGTCGACCAGCTGGTTACGGCAACGAATGCGTCGCCGGCGACCATTCGCCGCGATCTGATCAAACTCGATCAGGAAGGGGTGATCAGCCGAACCCACGGCGGCGTGACGCTCAACCGGTTTATCCCCGCCCAGCCGACCACGCTGGAGAAAGCCCAGCGTAGTCCGCAGGAAAAATACGCTATCGCCAGCGCGGCGGCGTCGCTTATCAAGGCCGGCGATGCCATTGTGCTTGATGCCGGCACCACTATGATCGAGCTGGCGCGACAAATTACCCATCTGCCTCTGCGGGTTATCACCAGCGATCTGCATATCGCGCTGTTTCTGGCTGAATTCAAACAGATTGAAGTCACTATCATCGGCGGGCGCATCGACGATAGCAGCCAGTCATGTATTGGCGAGCACGGGCGGCGACTGCTGCAGAATATCTGGCCCGATCTGGCTTTTTTGAGCTGCAACGGCTGGGATCTGCAAAAGGGTATTACCGCGCCGACGGAAGAGAAAGCGGCGCTGAAGCGCGATCTGATCGCCAACGCCCGGCGGCGGGTCCTGCTGGCGGACAGCTCAAAATACGGCGCCTGGTCGCTATTTAATATTGCGCACCTGGATTCACTGACCGAGATTGTCACCGATGCGCATCTGGCGCCAGAGACCCGCGACGCGCTGCAGGATCTCGCGCCGCGGCTGATCATTGCCGATTAGCGTTTTCCCCTCACTTCTGGGCCGCCGCCTGGCGGTCTTCGTTCAGTAGCTCAATAAATGCTTCCAGCTGGCGCGTCTTCGCGCCGCGCCGCCATACCAGCCAGGTCGTCAGCCAGCGCCACTCTTCGGCAAGCGGCCAGGCGGAGACCTGCTGATGCCCCGGCATGCTCTCCAGCATACTGCGTGGGATCAGCGCCAGCCCGGCGCCGGCGATCACGCAGGCCAGCATCCCGTGATAAGACTCCATCTCATGGATCCTGCCTGGCGTTGCGCGGTCGGCGTGAAACCAGCTCTCAAAATGGCGGCGATAGGAACAATTAGCGCGAAACGCGTAGACGTTAGCGCCGTTGACCTCGCTGGCGCGGCTGACCGGCGGGTGGCCGTAGGGGGCGACGATCATCATCTCTTCCGGGAATACCGGTAGCCCCTCAAGACCGGGATGGACCAACGGACCATCGACGAATGCCGCGCTGAGCGCGCCTTCCATCACGCCGTCAATCATGGTGCCGGAAGGACCGGTGGACAACGCCAGGTGGATCTTCGGGTAGCGCTGGTTGAAATGGGCCAGCGTTGTGGGGATACGCACTGCGGCGGTACTTTCCAGCGAGCCGAGTGAAAACAGCCCCTGCGGTTCATCGCCGGCGACGACCATTCGCGCTTCATCGACCAGGGCGAGAATTTGCTGGCTGTAGCGCAGAAAGCTATGTCCGGCAGGCGACAGGCGCAGCCGCTGATTCTCACGAATGAACAGATCGACGCCGAGGTCGGACTCCAGCTGCCGAATGCGGGTGGTCAGGTTGGAGGGGACGCGATGCACCTTCTGCGCCGCTTGGGTAATACTGCCGGTGCTGGCGACGGCGTTAAACATCTCGAGCTGGGTCAGGTCCATAGCATTCTCCTTTTGTGAATGCATTGCTTAATATTATTCATTTTCAATGAACGGCAGGGTAAGCCACAATAAGGTCAATTCGCAATCAATACAGAGAGAGTAACCATGAATTTATCTGCAACTCACGCGGTTTCCGTAAACCCGACCACAGGTGAAGTAGTGTCGTCTCTGCCATGGTCGACCGAACAACAGGTTGATTCGGCGATTGCCCTGGCACACCAGGCATACCGCCAGTGGCGTAACGTGACCGTCGCTGAGCGCGCCGCTGCGCTGCGAAAAGTCGGCAGCGCGATGCGCGCCCGCGGCGAAGAGTTGGCGCAAATGATTAGCCTTGAAATGGGGAAACCTATCGCGCAGGCGCGCGGCGAAGTCGCAAAATCCGCCAATCTCTGCGACTGGTACGCCGAACACGGTCCGGCAATGCTGGCGACCGAAGCGACCCAGGTAGAAGACAATAAGGCAGTCATTGAATATCGCCCGCTGGGGCCGATCCTGGCGGTGATGCCGTGGAACTTCCCGGTCTGGCAGGTGCTGCGCGGAGCGGTGCCGATTCTACTCGCCGGGAATAGCTATTTGCTCAAGCATGCGCCGAACGTAATGGGCAGCGCGCAGCTGCTGGGCGAACTGTTTGCTGAGGCGGGTCTACCAGCTGGCGTCTTTAGCTGGATCAACGCCACAAACGACGGTGTTTCACAAATTATCAATGACGACCGCATTGCGGCGGTAACGGTTACCGGTAGCGTTCGCGCCGGACGGGCGATCGGCGCGCAGGCCGGCGCGGCGCTGAAGAAATGCGTGCTGGAGCTGGGAGGTTCCGATCCTTTCATCGTGCTCAACGATGCCGATTTGGATGAGGCGGTGAAAGCCGCCGTCGCCGGCCGTTATCAGAACAGCGGACAGGTGTGCGCGGCGTCAAAACGCTTTATCGTCGAAGCCGGAATCGCCGCTGCGTTTACGCGGAAATTTGTCGCTGCCGTAGAAGCGCTGAAAATGGGCGATCCGCGTGACGAGCAAAACTATATCGGGCCGATGGCGCGTTTCGATCTGCGCGATGAACTGCATCAACAGGTTGAAGCGACGCTGAAAGAAGGGGCGACGCTGCTGCTTGGCGGTGAAAAAATCGCCGGCGCCGGTAACTACTATGCGCCAACGGTGCTGGCTAACGTGACTGCGGAAATGACCGGTTTCCGGCAGGAACTGTTTGGCCCGGTCGCCACTATCACCGAAGCCCGCGATGCGGCGCATGCGCTTGAACTGGCCAACGATAGCGAGTTTGGTCTTTCCGCTACCGTGTTTACAACAAGCGTTGATGAAGCTGAGCGTTTCTCGCGCGGCCTGGAGTGCGGTGGGGTGTTTATCAACGGCTACAGCGCCAGCGATGCCCGCGTGGCCTTCGGCGGCGTTAAAAAGAGCGGTTTTGGTCGCGAACTGTCGCATTTCGGCCTGCATGAATTCTGCAACATTCAGACCGTGTGGAAAGACCGTCGCTAATCGACGTTAGCGCCTGACGACCGTCGCCGCGCTCTGCTATACTCGCCCCCCGAATTTCGACGGTGGGCGAGGAGCCGAGTGTGGCGACGGTTATTAATAATGCAATGCTGGATGCCGTTCTGGCAGAAATCAGGCCGCTGATTGGACGCGGCAAGGTAGCGGACTATATTCCGGCGCTGGCGCGGGTCAGCGGCGATAAGCTTGGCGTGGCCATCTGTACGGTCGACGGCCAGCACTATAGCGCCGGCGATGCCCACGAACGTTTCTCGATTCAATCTATCTCAAAGGTGTTGAGTCTGGTGGTGGCGATGAACCATTATCAGGAAGAGGAGATCTGGCAGCGCGTCGGTAAAGATCCTTCCGGACAGCCCTTCAACTCTTTACTACAGCTGGAAATCGAGCAGGGAAAACCGCGTAATCCGTTCATTAACGCCGGGGCGCTGGTGGTCTGCGACATGTTGCAAAGCCGCCTGAGCGCGCCGCGCCAGCGGATGCTGGAGATCGTCCGCCGCCTGAGCGGGGTTGACGATATAGCCTACGATCCGGTGGTGGCGCGTTCCGAATTTGAACACTCCGCGCGTAATGCGGCCATCGCCTGGCTGATGAAGTCGTTCGGCAACTTCCACAACGATGTCGCCACGGTGCTGCAAAACTACTTCCATTATTGCTCGCTGGAAATGAGCTGCGTCGAACTGGCGCGGACCTTCCTGTTCCTTGCCGATCGCGGGGTGGCGCCGCATCTGTCAAACCCGGTGATCGCGCCGATTCAGTCGCGGCAGGTGAATGCCTTGATGATGACCAGCGGTATGTACCAGAACGCCGGCGAGTTTGCCTGGCGCGTTGGGCTGCCGGCTAAATCCGGCGTTGGCGGCGGTATTGTAGCGATCGTGCCGCAGGAGATGGCGATCGCGGTATGGAGCCCGGAACTTGATGACGCCGGGAACTCGCTGGCGGGTATCGCCTTGCTGGAAAAACTGACGCAACGTTTAGGGAGGTCGGTATTCTGATGTCCTCGATGGAAAATTTGTTCGCCCGTCTCGGGCGTTCAACGTTCCGCTCGCGCTTTCACCTTGGCGCGAAAGAGCGGCAGTATTGTTACGATAAAGGACCGGACGTTATCGATAGCCACGCGGCGGACTTTATCGCCAAACGGCTGGCGCCGGCTGATATTGCGAATGACGGTAAGCAGACGCCGATGCGCGGACATCCGGTGTTTATCGCCCAGCATGCGACGGCGACCTGCTGTCGCGGCTGCCTTGAGAAGTGGCATGCTATCCCGCGCGGGCGGGCAATGAGCGGCGATGAACAGCGCTACGTGGTGCAGGTTATTCACCACTGGCTGGTGGTTGAAATGAACGCGGGTAATATGCGTTAACATATAACGCTTAGCCCTGACAGTATGCCTAACAAATTATTTACATAATAATTGCCTGAAACAATTAGACGGATAATTACTGAATGTCTTCACTGTCGATTCGGTCATTCACGCTGTTTCGCGAGGATCAACCCGTGCGCGATGCGCTGGTGTTATTCACGCTGACGATCTTACTGCATTTCCTGGGCGCGATGCTGCGTCTGGTGCAGGAGCTCTCGTTTTTTTGGCCGCTCAACGCCGTTATGGCGGGTATTTTCGCACGCTACGTTTGGCTTAATCGCAGCTATTTTTACGCCGTCTGTTTTGCCGCGATGCTGGTTTATGACGGCCTGACCTCCCGATGGGGGATGGGCTTCGCGTCGCTGCTGATTAACTTCTCGAATATTGTCTTTATCGTGATTCTGGCGCAGCTGGTGCTGTGGGATAAACGCCGCGCGGATTCTATGCCGGGGCCGATTAACGCCCTCAATCTGTTTTGTTATTGCCTGCTGGCGGCGCTGGTCTGCGCGGCGGTGGGCGCGCTGGGCTCCGTTGACGTTGAACGCGCGACCTTTATTCCTCAGCTCGCCGACTGGTTTAGCGAGCAGTTCTCAACCGCGGTGCTGATCCTACCCTTTATTCTGACCCTGACGCTGCCTTCGGTGCTGGGGCGTTTTCGTTTCAGCCAGCTGTTACCGGTGATTGCGCTGGTGCTGTCGGTTGCGCTTGGCGTTGCGGTAGGCGGCGCAGGAAGTCTGACCTTCCCGCTGCCGGCGCTGATCTGGTGCGCTATCCGTTATCCGCTGCCGCTGACCTGTCTACTGACCTTCATTACCGGCATTAGCGAAATTTTGCTGGTGGCGAACTCATTAATTCATCTGTCGCCGGATGCGCGTCCGCAGCCGTGGCAGCTATTCTCTACCCGTCTCGGGATGGCGGCGATGCTGATTAGCCCGGTGATTGTCGCCACCAGCGTTGAAGCCATCAATAATCTGGTGAAACAACTGGCGCTGCGCGCCGATTTTGATTTCCAGACGCGCGTCTATTCTCGCTCCGGTTTGGGCGAGGCGCTGAAACGCCAGGCGCCGCAGTCGGATAAGTTGCTGTCGGTGATGGTGCTGGATATCGATGGCTTTAAGCGAGTGAACGACTCCTGGGGTCACGAGTGCGGTGACTGTATCCTGGCGCAGTTTGCCCAGCGGGTACGTGAGCTGGCTGGCGATGATGGCATGGTGGCGCGCATCGGCGGCGAAGAGTTTGCCGTTGCCGCGCGGGTTGCCAGCGCACAGGAAGCGCATCTGCTGGCGGAGAAAATTCGCCAGGGCATTGAGTCCGAAACGTTTAACTGGGGACCGCAACGTATTCGCCTGACGGTGAGTCTCGGCCTGCAGTGTCGGGAAGTTGGTGCAGAGCGAATTAACGAACTTTTCAATCAACTGTTAATGGAAGCAGACGATCTGCTGGTGAGCGCCAAACAGGCCGGGCGCAATCGTATTTGCGTGCAGGATCTGCCGGCGGGCGTGTAATAAGAAAAAACGATGTCTTTTTTGCTTGAGTTAAATTTCTGTTAAAAACATAGTGATGTGGTCATTATCAGGGAGCACCCATGGCCACATCCATTTCTCTTCACACGCTGACGCGTGATTCTATTCTCGAATACCTTCCACAATTAACCGATATTCTCGCGAGCTGCGTCAACGGCGGGGCGTCGGTCAGTTTTATGCAGCCGTTTGCGCCGACTACCGGTGAACGCTTCTGGCAGCGGATGGCGCAAAGCGTTGCTGCCGGCGAGCGGATTGTGCTGGCGGCGGAAAACGAACGGGGGCAGATCGTCGGTACCGTGCAGCTGATTCTCGATCAACCGGAGAACCAGCCGCACCGCGCTGATGTCGCTAAGCTTTTGGTTCACCAAAATGCGCGTCGTCAGGGCATTGCCGGGCTACTGATGCGCGGCCTGGAAAGCATCGCGTTGCAACACGGGAAAACGCTATTAGTGCTCGATACCACCAGCGGAAGCGGGGCGGAAAGCTTTTATCAGCAGTGCGGCTGGCAAAAAGCCGGGGAAATTCCATGCTTTGCGCTAATGCCGAACGGTGAGATGGCAGGAACATCGCTGTTCTATAAGTTTGTCGCCTCGCAGGAATAATGCAGAGAGGTTTGATCAAAACGGGGTTTC
>CABUCP010000180.1 GCA_902490055.1 uncultured Klebsiella sp.
GGAAACAGGCTTACCTTTGCATTTTTGCCAGGCCCATCCATTCAGTGGCAAAAAAACAAAGGGTCGGCCAACACGCGTCACCGATTTATAAAACAGCGTTTCTTTTAAAGCAAAAGTGGTAATCATTTTTGCGAGGCGGCTGCCAAAATCTGTCTATATCTCCCTAAGGGCGAATGATTTTCAGCCAGGCGAATAACCCTTGTAGTAAAATGGAAATAGGAGTAAAGAAAGTAGAAAGGTCCCGTTGCGTATCTCAAGGAGGCTAGATGCCCTACTCACATCTGCTGGTCGCCGTCGCGCCGACGCCGGAAAGCCATATGCTGGTGAATAAAGCGGTTTCCATTGCCCGCCCGCTCAACGCCAAAGTCAGCCTGATCACGCTGGCAACGGATCCGGAAATGTACAATCAGTTTGCTGCGCCGATGATGGAGAATTTGCGTGAAATTATGCAGGAGGAGACGCGCGGTTTTCTGAATGAACTCGCCGCGCAGGCTGACTATCCCATTAGTAAAATGACCATCGCCAGCGGCGAACTGTGTCATCATGTGAAGGATTTCTGCCAGCAGCATCGCGTTGATCTGGTGATCTGCGGCAATCATAACCAGAGCCTGTTTTCCCGTGCTACCTGCTCAGCGAAGAATATTGTTGGCAGCAGCGGTGTTGATGTATTGCTGGTTTCTTTGGAATAGGCTGATGCCGAAGCATCAGCCGGTGTGGCTACGCGGATGGAGTGACGACAGGCGGCCGGCGGCAGCTATCTTCATGCTTTTTTACGCGCTTCAGGTCGGCTACGAAGCGCGCCTGCCAGTTCTCGATATCATTGTTTTCGATAACCTTAAGCATTTTTCCATGGCGTATAATTCGCTCGGCCAGCGGCATGGTTAAGGCGCGATCCAGCGCCGCCGCCACTTCATCGCGGTCATAAGGATTAACGATTAGCGCCGACGTCAGTTCGTTGGCGGCGCCAGCAAACTGCGATAACACTAGCACTCCCGGGTTTGCAGGATCCTGAGCGGCGACAAACTCTTTCGCCACCAGGTTCATACCATCACGCAACGGCGTCACCAGGCCAACATCCGAATAGCGGAATACCTTCATAAGTAATTTACGGTCAAAGTGCTGATTCAGATAGTAGAGCGGCGTCCACCCCAGTTGGCCATAGTGGCCGTTAATGCGTCCGGCGGCTGTTTCCAACTGATGGCGAATATCCTGATACGCCTGGACATCACCGCGCGAGGTCGGCGCTATTTGGGTGTAGCGAATTTTCCCCCGATGTTGCGGATAATTTTCCAGCAGTGCTTCATAGGCCTGGAAGCGCTCCGGCAACCCTTTTGAGTAATCAAGACGCTCAACGGAGAAAATATTCTTCACGCTTTTCAGCTCCGCTTTCAGCTGGGCCAGCTTTGGCGGCAGCGGCCCGTTGGCGCTACGCGCCACCTCCTGCGGCTCAATACTAATCGGGTAAACGGCGGTGCGGAACGTTTTGCCCCATGCGCCATAACGCTGGCTGCCCATCTCGATAAGCGCCGTTTGCTGGGCGACACAATCAATAAACGCCTGGCGATCGCCCTCGGTCTGGAAACCCAGCAAGTCGTAATCACAGAGCTGCTTGAGGAGATCTTCATGCGGTGGAAGCGCATTAAAAATTTCCGCCGTCGGGAAGGGAATATGCAAGAAGAAACCAATTCGATTCTTCACGCCATTTTTACGCAGCTCACTAGCGAACGGCAGTAAATGATAGTCATGCACCCAAATCATATCGTCATCGGTAAGCAGCGGCAGCAGCTTCTGCGCCACCGCGGCGTTAACGCGCTGGTAGCCCTCCCAGGCGGTACGCTGAAAATCGACTAAATCAAGACGATAGTGAAATGCCGGCCACAGCACGGCATTGGAAAACTGGTTGTAATACTGTTCGTGATCGTCTTCATTAAGATTAAAGGTGACCCACGAGATGTCGCCTTTGCTGACTTTTTTTAGCGGCTGGCGGTCATCGCCGATCTCGCCGCTCCAGCCATACCACAGCCCACCGCTGGCCTTCAGAGCCCCTAAAATACCGACCGTCAGGCCGCCGGCGCTGGTTTTTTTATCATCCGGCGAAGCTATACGGTTAGATACTACGACTAAACGACTCATGGTCACCTCTCCCGCTCGTGAACATCTCCAGATACCGCGTATTATTGACGATGTAATGTAGCCATTGATGAACGGCAGCGACGCTTGCGAGCCGCCAGCGCGCCTGCGTCTCGCCATCGCCAACTTTGATCGACACGCCGTTCAGTTGGTTAACAACGGCAAAACCCGCTTCATCAGTTAAATCATCGCCGATAAATACCGGCTTTCTCCCCTTGAACGGCGCCTCGCACATAAATGCGGCAATCGCTTCGCCTTTATTAATCCCCCGCGGTTTGACTTCTACGACACATTTTCCCTGCTGAATCGCCAGAATCGGGTAGCGCTGCACAATGTTCTGCGCCAGCGTCAGCACGGCGCTCTGATGCTGCGGCGCCTGGCGGTAATGCAGAGCAAAGGCGATCCCTTTGTCTTCCAGTTCACAACCGGGTAACGCCTGCAGCGCCGAGGTTAACGCCTCGCCAACTTCGCGACTGAGCGCCGGCGGCAGCGCTACATCGTGTCTTTTCCCATTGATATCGCGGCGTTCAGCCCCGTGGACACCGGCAAGCGGCAGCCGCCAGTGACGGGTAAGCTCATCAAGCTCCACTAATGAGCGCCCTGAAATCAATGCCACAGCGTCATGTTGCTGCTGTGCCAGCACTCGCAACGTCTGAAGGACGTCATCGGGGATAACAACCTGATCGGGATGAGGTTTGATATCGGCAAGCGTGCCGTCAAGATCCAGAAAAAATGCGTGGTTTCCGATTAGCTCAGGCGGTACAGATATCTGGTCAGCCACCCTGTCTTCCTCCTTATCATGGCCAGCATTACGCTGGTTGTTAACTAATTGTTAGCCATGTAAGTATAGACAGTGTGACCAGCCTCGCCATTTTTGATAGTTGTCGCCAGCGCAGCGGGCGCTGGCGACACATTACGCGTAGACTTAAAAGTTTGCGGTAAATTACACCGAACGTTTCGCTTTTTGCTTATAGCGGTCGAAAATAACCGCGGCCAGCAGGATCACCCCGCGAACCACATATTGAGAGAATGGCGAGATATTAAGCAGGTTCATTGCATTCTCTACCGTGCCGAGGATCAGAATCCCCGCCACGACATACGAGATCTTACCGATCCCGCCTTTTAGCGAGACGCCTCCCAACACGCACGCCGAGATAACAATCAGCTCATAGCCAATTGAAGTCATCGGCTGGCCGCTGGTCATCCGTGAGGCCAGAATGATCCCCGCCGCGGCCGATACCAGTCCGGAAAGCACAAAGATGATGATTTTGGTGCGGACCACCGGCACCCCCGCCAAACGCGCCGCCTCTTCATTTCCCCCAATAGCCAGAGTATTACGGCCAAAGGTCGTTTTATTCAGCAACAGACCAAAAATGACCAGACAAGCGACCGTCAACCAGATTGGCGCAGGCAGACCAAACCAGTTGGCATACCCCAGAGTAAAGAAACGCTCATCTTCAATCCCGACCGCTTTACCATCGGAAATAATATAGGCCAGTCCGCGGACGATTTGCATCGTGGCAAGGGTGGTGATCAGGGCGTTAATCTTCAGGCGGGCAATGACAAAACCGTTCACCAGCCCGCTGGCGGCGCCCAGTAAAAGCCCGGCGGCAATCCCGATCCACAAGCTCTCGCTGAGGTTAATCACCACCGCCGTCGTCACGCCGGCGCAGGCGATCACTGAAGCAACCGACAGGTCAAAATCGCCGGAGGCCAGACAAAACAGCATCCCGCAGGCCACCATTCCCGACATTGAAATGGCCAGCCCCAGCCCTTTCATATTGACGAAAGAGGCAAAGTTAGGTACGAAAATCACGCAGCCGATAAACAGCACCGCGAAAACCACCAGCATGCCAAACTGATCCCAGATTCTGCCAAAGCTGAAGGAGGACCGTTTGGCGCTGGGCGTAGTAACAGATGACATCATTCACTCCTTACTCAGGCTACGGCCTGACTCACTTTAGGCATCGCAAGGCTCAGCGCCTGCTGTTCATTGGCATCTTCATGCAGTAGTTCGCCGGCAACCTCGCCTTCGCGCATCACCACGATACGGTCGGCAACGCCGAGCACTTCCGGCAGATCGCTGGAGGCAAACACCACCGCTACGCCAGAAGTTGCCAGGGCATAGATAACGTTATAGATTTCGTGCTTGGCGCCAATATCGATACCGCGGGTGGGTTCATCCAGCAGGATCACTTTCATCTCTTCCGACAGCCAGCGGCCGAGGATCGCCTTTTGCTGATTGCCGCCGGAGAGATTCATAATGAGTTGCTCGGCGCCGGGCGTCTTGATATTCAGTGATTTGATATGCTGGTCGGCATTACGCGCCTCCCAGCCGTTATTGATCACGCAGCCGGCATGAATATGCTTGCGCCGCGCGCTAATGTTGATGTTGTCGCGCACCGAGTGCACCGGAATAATGCCTTCCGCTTTGCGATCTTCCGGGCATAACATCATCCCCGCCTGGATTGCCTGCGCCGGTTTACGAATAGTTATCGCCTGGCCATCGATATAAACCTGGCCGCCGGTTATCTTGCTACCGCCAAACAAACCTTTCATCAATTCGCTGCGCCCGGCGCCGACCAGGCCGAACAAACCGACGATCTCACCGCTGCGCACCGATAAACTAACCGGCATCCTGACGCCCGGCGCTTTCACCTGTTCCAGGCGCAGCCGCTCGCTGCCGTATTCGCGCGGTTTCCAGCCGTAGACATCGCCGAGGTTACGGCCAACCATTGCCTGAACTAACGCATCGTGGTTAACCTGCTGCATATCATCGAAAGTGCAGACATAGCGACCATCTTTAAACACGGTAATGGCATCGCTGAGTGCAAAAATCTCCTCCATGCGGTGCGAGACATAAATGATCACGCGCCCTTCCTGGCGGAGCTCGCGAATCACGCGAAATAGATTGTCTATCTCGCGCGCGGATAGTGAACTGGTCGGTTCATCAAAGGCGATGATCTTCGCGTTACGCGCCAGCGCCTTGGCGATTTCAACCATCTGCCACTGGCCAATCGATAAATATTTCAACGGCGTTTCCGGGTCGATATCCAGCCCCAGATGTTCCAGCTGCAGCCGCGCTTCATAATTCAATAATGAGCGATTCACAATGCCGCCTTTATGCGGCAGTTGGCCAAGATAGATATTCTCAGCAACGGTCATTTCCGGGATCAGATGCAGTTCCTGGTATATTATCGCCACGCCCGCGTTCAGCGCTTCAGTGGTATTGCTGAATGCCCTTTCCTGTCCGGCAAGCTGCAGATGGCCGGCGGTCGGAATATAATTACCGCTGAGAATTTTTAGCAGGGTGGATTTTCCGGCGCCGTTTTCACCCATCAGCGCGTGGATCTGCCCGCTATAGCAGTCAAAACTGATATCAGACAGCGCTTTAACGCCCGGGAATGTCATGGTGATGCCGCGAAATGAGAGATAAGGGGTAGCTTGTTGCATAACGACTCCGCTCTACTACGCATAACCTCCCGCAGGTAGCGGGAGGCAGATTCAAACCGGCCTTACAGCCCTTTCTTCGCCAACTCTTGCTTAAAGTTATCGCGGGTAATCAGCACCACATCAGTCACCGCGGTAAACTTCGGCGGCTCGGTGCCTTTGGTAACCCAGTTGTAGAGCATTTCGCTGGTTTTGTAGCCGTGGATATCCGGGCTCGGCAGTAGAGAACCGTAGAACCCTGTCGGCTGGGCTTTAGAAAGCTCGTTTACCGCGTCGACGCCGTTAATGCCGATACCGATGACATCCGGCGCTTTGAAGCCCTGGCCTTCCGTCGCGCGCACGCCGCCCAGCACGGTGTTATCGTTCATCCCGACGATTAACCAATGTTTGACCTGCGGATGCTGCACCAACATGGAGTTGCCGGCATCGAACGCTCCTGGGATGTCGTTAGATTTGGTCGGGACGCGATAAATCTGTTTTTCCGGGAAACCGGCAGTCTTCAGCGCGTCAATCGAACCGGTGGTACGACGACGCGCGGTATCCAGCTCATCGGCAGTAATCGCCATTACGCCGGTGTCTTTCACTTCCCAGCCGCGCTTTTGCATCTCTTTATACAGTTCCTGCCCCTGACGGGCGCCGATTTCGCTGGCGGCCATCATCACCAACGGTACGCTCTCCATCGGCTTGCCTTTGGCGTTAACAAATTGATCGTCGACGGTGATGACTTTCATGTCATAGCCGCGGGCCTTGGCCACAATCGCCGCCCCCAGCTTGGGGTCTGGCGTACAGATGACAAACCCCTTCGCGCCGCTGGCCGCCAGGCTATCGATTGCATTGAGGGTCTTCTCACCGTCCGGGACCGCGATTTTAATGACATCAAAACCCAAATCCTTTCCGGCTTTATCCGCGAATTTCCACTCCGTCTGGAACCAGGGCTCTTCCGGTTGTTTTACCAGAAAACCAAGTTTGAGATTTTCCGCTATAGCCGATTGTGACATAACCGCGGCAAGGCCAATCGCCGCCAGCGCTTTAGTAAATTTGTGCATGGTAAACTCCAGCTTTC
>CABUCP010000181.1 GCA_902490055.1 uncultured Klebsiella sp.
AGAAAAGCAAAAACCCGCCTTTTGGGCGGGTTCTTTAAATAGTGGTGCCCGGACTCGGAATCGAACCAAGGACACGGGGATTTTCAATCCCCTGCTCTACCGACTGAGCTATCCGGGCAACGGGGCGCATTAAACCGTAATCCGCCCACTCCGTCAATGAAATTTCTCTATTTATCGTTTAGTTGCTTATCTTTGCGGCAATTCTGCGCCCAAAGGCGCGTTTTTGCTTAAAATCACAGCACTCCGTTATCGCCTTCGCGGACTTTCCAGCCGCTGATGATTGAGAGGGCCCGGCGTACACCGGAAATATCGTAATCGCCGATGACCTCTTCGTCATTTCGCGGAGAGCTGATGGTTAAGATGGCGTCCACACCGTGGCGGTAGGCGCCGTGATGGCTGAAGAGGGTGCCAATAAAGCATTTATCATTGAGCCACACCGGGATCCACGCCACCGTTTCAACGGTGTAGTGCCCGGCAACGCCGCCATAGTAGCTGTCCGCATCGTCTTTAGCAGTGCCTGGGGGAATAGGACAAATCGGCTCATCGTTATCGTCAGCGGGTTTATCCTTAAGCAGACTGCCTTGCATGACGTCCAGCGACTCCAATAAGCCCGCTTTGTCTTTATCGTTTAGGGCGGGCATAGAGAGCTGCCCGCTTTCCGCGGCGTTGATGATGTTGAGGTTATAACGGTAGCGGATACTGATTGCCGGGGTAAGATCGCTCTGGCTGAATGGACGCAGCAGATACAGATTATCTTCCCCAAACACGCCGTTAAACCACAGCGCATAAACCTGGCCGTTAATTCTGACCCACTGGCCCCATTGGTTCGCCCCTCGGTCGTTAATAGAGTAGATGGCGCCGGGCACGCCGGCATCGAAATTATCGTCATCATTGCTGTCGGCATCGTTCACAGCTTCAAAGGCGTCATCGCTGCGCTTTAGCACACCGGTGTAGCTGAACAGCCCGGTGCCGCCAACGTAGCTATCGATGATGAGGTCGCGTTTGCCGTCGCCGTCGAGGTCGATAAGCGTGAAGCTGACTTTGCCGTTTTCCGAGTCGGCGCTGATATCGGAATGCAAAAATGCCTGCCACTCATCATTGCTGATATCCGCCGTCGGCCTGGCGATCGTGACTGGCGTATCGTCGGCATAGGTCAAAGTAAAATGGGTTACATGGCCGGTGAGCGGGAACTGTTCCGTGATGTTTTGCAGCGAGAGTTCCGGGTTGCGTTTTTGTTCTTTTAAAACGGCATCGTGCAGCGCTTTCAGCGCCAGAATATCGGCCTCTCTTTGCTGGCTAGGGATCACTTTGCTGACGAAAGTGGGAAGTTTCCAGGTACCGCCGGGCGCGATTTCCCGGCACATGCCGGTGCTGTATTTCAGGCTTCGCACAAAAGCTTTGCCATCCCACACGCGCTCTTCGCCGCTGACGCAGTCGGCGACGCCGCGCCCCTTGTTGAAGAAGGTAATCGCACCATCGTTATAGCTGGAGGCGTCGGTAGTGATGAGCTGCGGGCTGGCGGCCAGCGCGTTATCCGCGACCCACATCGCGTAACCATCGTTATAGGCGGCGCGCCAGCACAGTGCCTGCAGCAGAGAATGGTTTTTATCCAGCGGCGTGGCGGTGATTTGCCGTTCACTGGGCGGAATATCGGCGTTATGCCAGTCATCACACTGGCGATTGAGCACGCTTTCCAGCACTGGCTGCCATTTTTGCTGCTGTTTCGCGTTGAGCGCTACGGGCTGAGCGTTATGAATAAAAGGCGCGCTAAGGATCTCCGGCGCGGGAACGGCTTGCAGGACTGCGCTGTCATCGCCGCCGCCTTTACGTAACAGCGCATCGGCGGTGCCAATCCGCTGCTGAAATTCATCAATCTTGAGGAACACCGCGCTGCTGCCGGCATTGGATAGCCGCTTGCGCTGGTCGTTAAGCGCAAGCTCGATTTTAGCGTTTTGCTCTAGTGCGGTAATGAGCGCGCTGGTTTGCGTGCTGTTGAAGTGAAAATGGCTGTCGTCGATAGCCTCAAGCGTCCCACGATCGCTATCGTCGATAAACAGATTAACGCTGGCATCTGGCGGGATATCGCGTTCGGTCTGCGCAAAGGTCGCCTGTGCGGAGACTTGCCGCCCGGGGCCGGCGCTACGGCTCAGCAGCACGCTGACTTCGCCCATTGTCGCGCCATAGCCTGCCGCCCGGCAGGTGCCGGTGTTATCGCAGGCGACTTCCCAGTCTTTGTAGGCGAAAGAGAAGCCCTGAGGAGTGGCGGCCATCAGCGTGGTCGAATAGAGCCCCAGCGCGGCGGCCCAGAGAAGAGGACGCATATCAATCCCTGTCACAAAAAGGTATGGCGGAAATTATATGCGCCTTATAGGGGTTCGGATATCCGAATTAAGTGAGCGCGCCGCCCATCCGGCAGCGGGCGAAGCGCAGAATATCTTCCGCCAGGCGCTGGGCGGTATCGACATCGGCCTGGCTGCGTTTGATTAACATGCGGCTCAGGCAACCTTCGACGATCAGCTCCATCTGCTTAGCGACCATTTCCGGATCATCCACCTCTAGCTGGGTTAGCAGCTCGTGGGTGTAGGCCAGCGATGCCTGTTTCTGCTGCTCCGCCAACTGGTGGATCGGGTGCTGGGCATCCGGGTAGAAGGTGCAGGCGGCGATAAACAGGCAGCCGGGATAACGGTGGTTGCTGACGCATTTAGTCAATGCGCTATAGCGCGCCAGTAGTTTTTGCTCGGCGCTCAGGGTGTCGTCCAGCAAAAGCTGACGGCGCCAGGCGTCGACCTGCTGGCTTAAATAACGCAGGGCGTCATAGAGCAGCGCTTCGCGGTCAGGCCAAAAACGCTTGAGGTTATCAAGCGGGTATGCGACGCGGTCGGCGACCATTTCCAGCGTGGTGTTCGCGATACCCTCGATTTCGAGAATTTGTATGGCTTCACCCAGGACATCTTCACGTTGCACGGTAGTCTCCTCCATTAATCCTCCTCAAGTGTCGTTCACGGTTGCCAATCGCGCAAATGGGCGCTGAATGCCGCAGCATCCATAAACCCGGTGATGCGCTGCGCGGGCTGTTCTTCACCCTGCGCATTGAAGAACAGAATGGTGGGCAAGCCGAGCACCTGTAAATGTTTCAGCAGGGCAACGTCTTGCGGGCTGTTCTTCGTGACATCCACTTGCAACAGAACGGTCTCTTTTAGGGCCTGTCGCACTTCAGGAGCGCTAAAGGTATATTTTTCGAACTCTTTACAGGCCACGCACCAGTCAGCATATAGATCGAGCATAACCGGTTTTCCTTTGGCCTGCGCCAGCGCCTGGTTGAGTTCATCAATGGTGCTGACGCGGGTAAACTCCAGATGCGCCTGCTGCTGGACGGCAGGCGCGCCAAAAGCCCAATCCTGCAGCGGACGCGCGCTAATCAGCGCGGCGCCCAGCATGACGATCTGCACCAGCCGCAGCCAGGGCTTGGTCGCGCCAAGAGAGGTAATAAACGCCCAGCTAAAGAAGGCGACGCCAAGTAGCGACCACAGACGTAAGCCCCAGACTTCACCGATCACACGTTCAAGCAAAAACACCGGCAGCGCAAGGATTACGAAGCCGAATGCGGTTTTCACGTGAGCCATCCACGGCCCGCTCTTCGGCAGCAGACGGTTGCCGAACACGGTCACCAGGATTAGCGGCAGCCCCATTCCCAGCGCGTACAGATACAACGTGCCGCCGCCGAGCCACAGGTTTCCGCTCTGGGCGATATACAACAGAATGGCGCTAAGCGGGGCCGTGGTGCAAGGGGAACAGATCAGCCCGGCGATGGCGCCCATCGCAAATACCCCGCCCGGCGAACCGCCCTGGCGTTTATTGCTCATCAGCGTCAGGCGGGTTTGCAGCGATGAAGGCAGCTGCAGCGTAAACAGGCCGAACATCGACAGCGCCAGCGCGATAAACACCACTGACAGCCCAATCAGCACATAAGGGTGCTGCAGCGCGGCCTGGAATTGCAGACCCGCGGCGGCAACGACCAGCCCCAGCGCGGTATAGGTCACCGCCATTCCCTGAACATAAATAAATGCCAGCAGCAGCGCGCGAGCGGTAGATAACCGCTGCTTACCGCCGAGTACAATACCGGAAATCAGCGGATACATCGGTAATACACAAGGGGTAAAGGCGATACCGATACCAATTAACAGCGCCCACAGCGCTGAGAAGGGCAGCGCTGCCGGTTCAGCGCCGCTCTGGCTGCCGCTGGCAGGGGGCGCCGCGGGCGTCGTGTTAAGCGCTGGCGCTTCTGCCTGCGGGCGAGTTTCGACCGGCAGCGGCGGATTTAGTTTCGGCGGCAGAATAGCCGGTGGTGTAGAAGGCTGCGCGGAGCTCTCGCTGCTGGAGGCGCCGAGAACCGCGCTGAGCGGCACGACTTTGGTCTCCGGCGGGTAGCAGAACCCGGCATCCGCGCAGCCCTGATAGGTCACCGTCAGAGTGGCCTCTTTGCTGGCTTCGGTGAGAGTAATCGGCAACGTCAGGCGCTGACGATAAATCTCGCTTTTGCCGTAAAACTCATCTTCATGCCATTCGCCGGACGGTAGCGAAGGTTCGACGATCGCGGCGTCCGCGGCCGTCAGCTTTATCTGCTTACGGTAGAGATAGTAACCATCCTTGATTTGCCAGCTCAGGTTGAGGTCGTGCTGGTTCTGCTGAAAGTCAAAGGCGAAAGCCTGGTCAGCAGGCACGAAGTTCGAACGCCCGGGGGCGTCGAACAACCCGGCGGTGGCTGATGTGCTGCACAGCAGCAGGATCAGCGTAATGATGCGTTGAGCCATGAGAGGTAATCGTTGTCTCCGTGAGTAACCGGCAGGACCAGCAGTTCGGGGGTTTGATACGGGTGATGGGACTTCAGGCAGTCCAGTAGCGCCTGCTGATGGGTCTGATTGGTTTTGAGCAGCATCTGCACTTCATACTCCTGCTCAAGTTTCCCTTCCCAGTAGTAGAGCGATGTCGCTCCCGGCAGGATGGTGGCGCAGGCGGCGAGTTTTTCTCCCAGCGCTTTGGCCGCCAAATCCTGGGCGGTCGCTTCATCCGGCGCGGTACAGAGTACAACAACAGCATCAGGCGTAGTCATCGTGAACCTCGTATCAGCGAAAAGAGGCACTATAGCATGCAAGATGCGGGGAGATTAACCAAAGGGGGCCAGTTACTTTACTGGCCCCTATTTACCGAACTTACAGCATGATGCCGCCGAAGATAAATCCGAGGATCACGCAGAGGGTAATGGCGATAACTCCGGGAACCAGGAAGGCGTGGTTGAAGACGTATTTGCCGATACGCGTGGAGCCGGTGTCATCCATTTCGACCGCGGCCAACAGGGTCGGGTAGGTTGGCAGCACAAACAGCGCGGAAACCGCGGCAAACGATGCAATTGCCGTCAGCGGGGTGACGCCGAGCAGCAGGGCGGCTGGCATCAGCGCTTTGGTGGTGGCGGCCTGCGAATAGAGCAGCGTGGCGGCGAAGAACAGTACCACTGCCAGCAGCCACGGATAGTTATGCAGCAGATCGCCCGCCACCGTCTGGATATCGGCGATGTGCGCTTTCACGAAAGTATCGCCGAGCCAGGCTACGCCGAGCACGCAGACGCAGGCGCTCATCCCGGATTTAAAGGTGCTGGCGTTCAGCACTTCGCCGGTATCGATTTTACAGGTGATGCTAATCAGCGTGGCGATGGTCAGCATAAAGACCACGATCGCTTCGTTACGCGGCAGCACCGGGTTCTGGATCAGGCCGACGGTATCGCTGATCGCGGTGGCGTAGAACATCACCGCGATGATGCCGACGAGGAACAGCAGAACGGAGCGCTTGGCGTGCGGTTTCAGTTCGAAGACCTGGCTGCCGCGCAGCTTCACTTCGCCTTTTGCCAGACGTTCCTGATACACCGGATCGTCTTTCAGCTCGCAGCCGAGGAAGTTACAGACTATAGCGGTCAGCATGACGGCAATCAGGGTAACCGGCAGGCAGATTGCCAGCAGCGTCAGATAGCTCACGCCAAGCGGTTCAAGAATACCGGCAAAGAAGACCACTGCCGCGGAAATCGGCGAGGCGGTAATCGCGATCTGCGAAGCGACAACGGCGATAGAGAGCGGGCGGGAAGGGCGAATCCCCTGTTCTTTCGCCACTTCGGTAATCACCGGCAGGGTAGAGAACGCGGTATGGCCAGTCCCCGCCAGCACGGTCATAAACCAGGTGACCAGCGGCGCAAGGAAGGTGATGTATTTGGGATGACGGCGCAACATACGCTCGGCGAGGCTGACCAGATAGTCCATCCCCCCGGCGACCTGCATGGCGGCGATAGCGGCGATAACCGCCATAATGATTTCAATAACATCAAAGGGGATCGCCCCGGGTGGAATTTGAAAAATTAAGGTCAGGACGAGGACGCCGAGGCCACCGGCAAAGCCGATACCAATGCCCCCGAGCCGGGCCCCCAAATAGATTGCCAGCAAGACAACCACGAGCTCTGCACCAAACATATATGCCTTCCTTGTTTTTTAACAAGTTGATATTGAATTGTTGTAGTTTCGTAAACCCAAAAAAGCAAAAGGGCATGTCATTACTGACA
>CABUCP010000182.1 GCA_902490055.1 uncultured Klebsiella sp.
TTCCCATTATCAATAGCAATACCAATTTTTTCTTCACCGGAAGCGAGAAACTGAATATCTAAATAACGCCGGTGCACCTCCGGACGGTTTTCTGTCGCCGCACGGGTGGTCAAATCGATGATTTGCGCAAAAATATTCTTGCCATCAATTTCGACGACGCCGGGTTGCTGGTGGTGAAAATCAGTTACACGCAGAAAATCGAGCGCCTTTTCAATCGCCGCCGGTAGACGGCAAGGATTCGGTTGCGAAATATGGCCGAAGATCATAGTGGTTCTCCCTACAGTGCCTGAATTTTGGCCCATACGCTGTCGTCGACGGTGATCCCGTTACGGCGGTTCTCGTCCAGTATCCGCGTAAACTCGTGGCCCGGCAGACGGACCGCGACGTTTTCATCGGCGCGTTCGGCGGTGGTGATAAAGTCCATAATTCGCTGCAGCTTCGCATCGCGGGTTGCGCCATCAATCAGCTTATCGACCTCAATGGCGATAAAAATCTGCGATACGCCGTACTCATCGCTATTGTCCTGGGTGACTTCGGCAACGGAGGCGCCGTTGGAAAGCAGGGTGGCTATCATGTCCAGCACAATCGACAAACCTGAGCCCTTCCAGTAGCCCATCGGCAGGATACGGCGGTTTTTCTCAATGACGCCGGGTTCCTTCGTCAACTGTCCTTCATCGTCAAACCCGCCATCCACCGGTAGCGTGCGGCCGGCCAGGCGGTTAACTTCCAGCATGCCGTAAGAGAACATCGACATCGACATATCGACCATCGTGATGGGCGTTGACGGGATCGCCACGATCAGCGGGTTGGTGCCAATTCGGCACTCTTTTGCGCCCCATGGCGGCATCACGGCGATGGAGTTCGTCCAGCAGATGCCGATGTAGCCTTTTTCCGCCGCCTGCCAGCCGTAGCTGCCGCCGCGCATCCAGTGATTGGCATTGCGTAATGCCACCAGGCCAATGCCGTGGTCGGAGGCTAACTCAATGGCGCGATCCATCATCTTTTTCGCCGTCAGATTGCCTATCGACCGCTGGGCATCCCATTGCTCAATGGCGCCAAGGCTGGTCACGCGCTGCGGCTTAGCATCCGGAATGATATCGCCATTATCCAACTGCTGAATAAAGCGAGGGAACCGGTTCACGCCATGGGAATAGACGCCGGATTCCGTGGTGCGGGCAAACATTTCCGCGCAGGCATCGGCGGTATCCGCTGCAATACCGCGTGAGATTAACACCCGATTGAACGCCTCTTTCAGCTGCTCAAAAGTTACTTTCATTCCCGTTCTCTCCCTCGGTGTTGACAGATCAACGGCAGGTGCTGTTTTTAAAAATCATTAAAATCAGACGGTTGTGTTTTTTCAGTTCAGATCGTGAACTAAGCCACACTTTGCGCTACCATCAGAGCGCGATAAAAAAGGAAGCCGAAGCGATGGGCACAAAAGAGAGTGAAGTGACGCAAGAGAAAGAGAGGCCAGCCGGAAGCCAGAGCCTGTTCCGTGGGCTAATGCTGATTGAGATCCTCAGTAACTATCCGAACGGCTGCCCGCTGGCGCATCTGTCTGAATTGGCGGGGTTGAACAAAAGCACCGTGCATCGGTTGCTACAGGGGTTGCAGTCCTGCGGATACGTGACCCCAGCGCCCGCCGCGGGAAGTTACCGACTCACTACCAAATTTATTGCCGTTGGCCAAAAGGCGCTGTCGTCGCTGAATATTATTCATGTCGCTGCGCCGCATCTTGAGGCCCTAAATATCGCCACCGGCGAAACGGTGAACTTCTCCAGCCGCGAAGACGACCATGCGATTCTGATTTATAAACTGGAGCCGACAACCGGTATGCTGCGTACCCGCGCCTATATTGGCCAGCATATGCCGCTGTACTGCTCGGCGATGGGTAAGATTTATATGGCATTTGGCCACCCCGACTACGTGGCCAGCTACTGGGACAGCCATCAGGATATTATTCAGCCGCTTACCCGTAACACCATCACGGGCCTACCGGCGATGAACGATGAGCTGGCGCAGATCCGCGAACGTAATATGGCGATGGACCGCGAAGAGAACGAACTCGGCGTCTCCTGCCTGGCGGTACCGGTATTCGACATTCACGGCCGTGTACCTTACGCCATCTCTATCTCACTCTCGACTTCGCGTCTGAAACAGGTGGGTGAGAAAAATCTGCTCAAACCATTGCGTGAAACGGCAGAGGCGATTTCCCGCGAGCTGGGATTTGTTATTCGTGAAGGCTAAGGCAACTGGCGAGATCTTGCTGGGTATTTGCCTAAAACGTCGCTGATTCCATTCAGGATCAAAGCGCGCAGGGGGGCTTTTCTGGCACGCTGCGTTTTTATCCCGAATGGAGTTGAGGATGAACCGGTTTATTATCGCCGATGCGCAAAAATGTATTGGCTGCCGAACCTGTGAGGTGGCCTGCGTGGTGTCGCATCAGCAGGGGCAGGATTGTTCTACCGTCTCCGCGAGACGCTTTGCGCCGCGGATCCGCGTGGTGAAGAGCGATGAGCTATCGACGGCGACGTTGTGCCGTCAGTGCGAAGACGCGCCCTGCGCGAACGTCTGTCCGGAAGAGGCGATACAGCATGAAGGTGACGTCTGGCGAGTCGATCAGCGTCGGTGCATTGGTTGTAAGAGCTGTATGGTGGCGTGCCCGTATGGGGCGATGACGGTCATGTTGACCGAGGATGGCGTGCAGGCGCTAAAGTGCGACCTGTGCGCGCATCGGCAAACCGGTCCCGCCTGCGTGGCGGCCTGTCCGACCCAGGCCCTGCGCTGCATTGAGCCCGCCGAACTGGAAAAATTAAGCGCCGAACGCCGCCGTTGGGCAGCGCAGGCGATGTAATGCGATCCCGGCCAGTTCAGGCCGGGAAACCCGATTAGGCGTCTTGTTCCTGCCAGGCGCGCTCAATCTCTTCAGCAAGAATTTTCACTCCCGCCTCGATTTTTTCCGGGTCCGGCACGTAGTTCATACGCATGCACTGGTGCGTATGCGGCCAGGGCTTGTCGAGCCCCGGGAAGAAGTAGTCGCCCGGCACCATCAGCACCCCGCGTTTCTTCAGTCGCTGATACAGCAGCTCGGTGGAGATCGGCAGATCCTTAAACCACAGCCAGAGGAAAATCGCCCCTTCCGGTTTATGAATCAGGCAGCGTTCCTCGGGTAAATAGCGGCGAATGGTGGCGATCGTTTCATGCACGCGCTGGTAATAGAACGGTTTAATCACCGTTTCCGACAGGCGCAGCAGGTCTTTGCGCTTAATCATTTCGCACATCATTGCCGGGCCAATACCGCCCGGCGCGAGGCTGATAATGCCGTTCATATTGCTGATGGCGGTGATGATTTTTTCGTTGGCGATGATAATCCCGCAGCGGGTGCCCGGCAGGCCGAGCTTGGACAAGCTCATGCACAGCACGATATTCGGGTTCCACAGCGGGCGCGCTTCGCTAAAGATAATGCCCGGGAAAGGCACGCCGTAGGCGTTATCGATCACCAGCGGAACGCCGTGCTGATTGGCGAGAGAATCCAGCTTGATAAGCTCTTCGTCGGTAATCACGTTGCCGGTCGGGTTGGTCGGCCGGGAGACGCAAATCATCCCCGTCTCGTCGGTTATCTGCAGGTGTTCGAAATCCACGTGGTACTTAAACTGGCCTTCCGGCAGCAGTTCAATGTTGGGACGGGTTGCGACAAACAGATCCTCTTCCAGCCCGGAGTCGGCATAGCCGATATATTCCGGCGTCAGCGGGAACAGCACCTTGCGGGTGGTGCCATCGGCGCGGCGGCCGGCAAATAGGTTAAACAAGTAGAAAAACGCGCTCTGACTGCCATTTGTCAGTGCAATATTCTGTGGTTCGATCTCCCAACCTAATTCCTCGCGCAGCATTTGCGCAAGCTGGGTCAGCAGCTCGCTCTTCCCCTGCGGACCATCATAATTGCAAAGCGCATCAAGGGCTTTGCCGTTATCCAGCATATCGGCCAGTAGGCTATTGAAGTATTCATTCATCTCCGGGATTTGCGCGGGGTTGCCGCCGCCCAGCATGATTGCGCCCGGTGTGCGCAGGCCGTCGTTGAGGTCTTCCATCAAGCGGGTGATGCCTGAATGACGGGTGAATTTGTCGCCGAAAAGTGAAAATGTCATTGCGGATATTCTGTTGGTCTTTCTGGAAAGGGGATTACCATAACGCCAGCGTCAACGCGGTGCAAATCGGCACAGGAGTGAGCGATTTATTATTTGTTCTGCTAATAGGGGAGATTTTAGTAATTTGTGCTGAAAAGGCTCCCGCCAGCGGCAAGGAGCCCGGTAAGCGACTGCTATTGCTGTCCGGCCCAGACAACCATCACTTTATCAGCGCTGCTTTCACGCACGAAACCATAGCCCTGCTCTAGCGTCAGCGTCTGTTGTTTACCCATACCAATGGCCGGATGGCGGGCGCGGAATTGGGCGATTTTTTGCCAGTGCGCCACGCTTTCGGAGGCTTTGCCGGCAACATCCTGCCAGTTCATATCCGAACGGGTACCCTGCAGCGGATCGGAGCCGGTAGGGCCAAACGGGCGCGAAGATTCATCGCCATAGAAGATTTGTACGGCCCCGGGAGCGAGTAATAGCAGCTCTGCCGCGCGGCTGCCGCCCTCGCGGAACAGGCGCGTATCGTGCGAGGAGAGATAGCTCAGTACGTTGAAATCCTGCAGTTTATCCGCCATCTGTTGCCAGGTGACGTCCATATCCGCCAGGCAGTTCACCGCTTTCGCCGCCCGATCCTGATAATCGAAATTGATCATCGCGTCGAAGCCGTGGCGATAGTAGTCGCTTTGCATCACGCCGTGGCCCCAGGCTTCGCCGGTCATCCAGAACGGCGCGTCATCCAGCGTTTGCTGCGGATTCGCTTTTTTCCACGCGTCCAGCGCCGCCGTCGCCTGCGTTTTGAGCTGTTGCCAGGCTGCCAGCTCAACGTGTTTCGCGGTATCGACGCGGAAGCCGTCGATACCATAATCGCGTACCCATTGGCTGAGCCAGTGGGTCAGATAGTCGCGCGGGGTGTAGCCTGCTATCTCTTCGGCGGCGGTATCCGGCTTGTGACGATAGAAATTTGGCAGCCCTGAAGGAATCGTCGACTCGGTTTTCAGGTCCGGCAGGAAAGCCAACGACATCGTGAGATCGTCAAAGCCGGGGTTGTCGTAGTCGCCGATATCGGTGCGGATCCATTTTTTCCCCCACCATTTTTCCCAGCCGGCTTTATCGCTGAAATTGATGTAGTCGTTAAAGCTGTGCCAGCTTTGCCCCGGCGCAGGTTTCCAGTCGGTCCAGCGCTCGCCGAGCGTTTTTTTCAGTTCATCGCCTTTTAGATACAGTGAGCCGAAGTGAAATTCTTGCATATCGGCAAGCGTGGCGTAGCCGGTGTGGTTCATCACGATATCAAACAGCACGCGTATACCGCGTTTATGGGCTTCGTCAACCAGCTGATGAAGGTCAGCCTCATTACCCATATTTGCGTCGAGGCGAGTCCAGTCCTGGGTGTAGTAGCCATGGTAGGCGTAATGGGGGAAGTCGCCTTTGGTGCCGCCTCCGACCCAGCCGTGAATCTGTTCCAGCGGCGAGCTAATCCACAGCGCATTGATGCCAAGCTGCTGGAGGTAGTCAAGCTTGCTGGTCAGCCCCTGGAGATCGCCGCCGTGAAAGGTGCCAATCTCCTGCATACCGTCTTTATGGCGCCCGTAGCTGTTGTCGTTGGCCGGATTACCGTTGACGAAGCGATCGGTCAGGACGAAGTATACCGTGGCATTATGCCAGTTAAACGGCGCGCTGGCGGCGCTATCCGCCGCTTCTAGCAGGAGTAACCCGTTGCTGTTGGCGGCGGGCTGCAGCGTGATTTTACCGCCGCTGACCGTGGCGAGGTTGCCGCTATAAAAATCGCGAACCTGGCTACCTTCGGCGAAGGTCTGGCCGACGTCGAGCGTCAGCGGTTGACCATCCCATTTCGGGCACTGGCGCAGCTGCGGCTGCGCGCTGGCGGTCTCCTGCTCCGCCAGCGCCAGCATCAGCGTTGGCGTACCGGAGCGGGTATCAACCTCCATCGTATAGCGCCCGTCGCGGAATACTCGCCACTGCGGCGGCGTATCGCGGCAGGGCTCCAGCGACAGCATCTGATTGAGCTTTATCGCCCCTGCCGGCTGCCAGCACTGTTGGTCAAAACTTATCCGCAAAGGGCGAGTACCCTTCGTCACCTCATTTTGCGTCACGAAGCGGCCCGCAGCTTGTTCGGTGAAGGCGGGGAAATCGGCGGTAGTCCAGGCGGCAAAAGCCATCCCGGGCAGCAGTAGCGAGGCAAGCGCAGCGAGTTTCATTCCGGTGTCCTGTTAGCAATGTTTGTTACAGTGTGCCTGCGCATCAGTCGGTTGCACTCCTCCTGCCTGTCGTTTTGCAGGGAGGATGAAAAGGGGTGAGTGATTTAGTTCAAAAAATGAGCTATAAATGAGACGGAGCTAGCATTTCTGCACCTTCGCGGCGGCGCAGAAACCGATTTCAGATGACAGCAATTCGGAATTGGACTATTTATTCAGGTGCTCTCTCTGGGTATTTTTGATACT
>CABUCP010000183.1 GCA_902490055.1 uncultured Klebsiella sp.
ATTGATCCATGAAAAATTTGGTGACGGTATTATTAGCGCCATTAACTTCAAACTGGATGTTAAAAAGGTCAGCGATCCGGAAGGCGGACATCGCGCGGTGATTACCTTAGACGGTAAATACCTGCCGACGAAACCATTTTAATCTCGATTGATGGTTGTTGCGTTTTAACAATTGCAGGCCAGGCCGCTTCTGCGGGCTGGCCTGCATGGATTCAATCGCCGAAAACGGTTCGCAAATGCGTACTAAACGCTTCAACCGCTCTGGATACGCGCGGCGTATAGGGACGCACCACAAAGAGATGATCGGCGAACACCTCCACCGGCCGCCACTGCGTTAACACTTCCTGCAACTGTCCGTTATCAATCGCTTCTCGGGCGCTGAAATCCGGTAATAATGCTATTCCCAGGCCCGCTCTGGCGGCGTCGCGCAGCGACTCGCTGTTGTTGGTGGCGAACGGTCCTTGTACATCGACGCTGATACGCTGCGTTGGGTCGGCGCAGGCGGTAAACGTCCACAATGGGCGCTGTGCGCCCCGGGGGTAGGTCAGGCACTGATGCTGGCGTAAGCATTCGGGTGATTCAGGGAGGCCGAAACGGCGAAGGTACGCAGGAGCCGCTACCACCAGGGTGTGAGTTTTGCATAACGGCCAGGCAACATGGGTCTCGGGTAAGGCTTCGCGGCGGCAGTGGCGAATCGCCAGGTCAAAACCCTCGCTGGCCAGAGATACCAGACGATCGGTGACTTCCAGTTGCAGCTGAAACTGCGGGTGCTGGTGGAGAAAAGGAGTGAGCACGGGTACCAGTTGCTGGCGTGCAAACGCGACCGGCGCCGTCAGGCGTAGCGTGCCGCGCAGCGGCCCATCGGCGTCGCAGGCGCTGGTAAAGGTGTCGCGCAACTGGGTAAAGGGCGCGGTGAGTTCCGCAACCAGCCGCAGACCGTCCTCGCTCAGGCTTACGCTGCGGGTGGTGCGGTGTACCAGGGCCTTGCCGGTGATGCGCTCCAGTTCACTGATTTTTTGACTGATGGCCGATTTGCTGACCGCCAGTTTTTCTGCGGCGCGAGTATAGCTTTTTTGTTCTTCCAGTACCGTTAACCAGTACAAATGGGTCCAATAGATCTCCGGGCGTAACTCATTCATATCGATTGTTCACCAGTGAAAACAATGAATTCAACTATAGCGGTTTTTGCCGGTCGGCGTATTGGTTAGCATCGTGATGAATCGCTAATTCAGCGATGATCATAAGGAGCGCCTGCCATGCCATTACTGACATTTGACCTGATTGAAGGTCGTACCGAAGCCGAAATCCGCACCCTGTTGGATGCGGCGCACCGCGCTGTGCTGCACGCATTTAACGTGCCGCAACGCGATCGCTACCAGATTGTTCATGAAAACAAACCCTATCAGATGGTGATTGAGGATACGGGGCTGGGACTCACGCGCAGCCATAAGATGGTTGTGGTGCGGGTATTTACCAGCCCGAGGAGCGAACAACAGAAACAGCTGTTCTACGCCACGCTGTTGGCGGAATTACAGACCCACTGCGGCCTGAGCGGCGACGATCTGCTGGTCTCGATCATCAGCAATGAAAAGGGGGACTGGAGCTTCGGCAATGGCGTGGCGCAATACATGACGGGGGAACTTTAATACGACCACCCCGCCTCTACGAGGCGGGGTGGTAGCGCATTTGCAGCGTCGCTGGCAAAAAACGCTGCAGCGACTGCGGCGTTTGACCGTCAATCAGCTGGCTGAGCAGATCGTAGCAGTGCCAGGCCAGCTGGCGGTTATCCTGTTGAATGGTATCAATGCGCAGCGACAGCGAATCATAAAGATAGTGATCGTCAAAGCTGGCTAAATGAATTCCTGAGTCCAACAGGTTATGCTGGCTCATATAGCGCAACACCCCTTCAAGCAGGCCGCAGGCGGCGGTAAATAGGGCCTTCGGCGGCCGCCCGAGGCGAGCGCACAGCGCGGCGAACATCTCATAGCCGGAGCTGGGATGATAGTTACCGTTTATTACCCATTCCGGACGCAGCTCAACGCCTGCCTGCGCTAACCCCTGGCTAAAACCGGCCAGGCGATCGCGCGATGGCGATAGCCGCGGCTGGCCGCCGAGAAACCAAAACTCATCCGGGTGTTGCCCGGCGATGCGGGAAATCAGCTCTGCCGTCGGAGTCAGCGAATCAGTCATCACCAGCGGCAGGGCGCTATCGCCAGGGTTGCGGTCAAACAGCACTACCGGTAGCTGCTGGCTGAGCTTCAGATAGTCGGCATCGCTGTGCATGCAGGAAGCAACAATCAGGCCGTCAACCTGACGGGCTATCATGTTATTGACCACCATCGTTTCCTGACCCGGGTTCTCATCGCTGCAGGAGATAAGCAGCTGTACGCCGGCCTCGCGGCACAGCGTTTCCAGCTCGTGAGAGAAAACGGCAAAACCATAGTTGGTGATTTCCGGAACCACCAGCCCGATAGTGTGGCTGCGGTTATCACCCAGCGAACGGGCGTGAATACTCGGCTGATAGTGCTGCTCGCGGGCAATCGCCAGCACCCGCTCGCGGGTCTCCAGCGCCACGCGCATCTCTTTGCCGCGACCGTTCAGCACCAGGCTGGCGGTGGCTTTGGAGACGCCAGCCAGTTCGGCGATATCTTTTATAGTAATGCGTTTGGTTTTCATCACGAGCCAGGCGCCTGAAAGCAAAACGCTTATTCTACCATGCATGGCCGCAGCGGCCAGCAGCAGAATGCGCCCGGCGTCGCGCCGCTGAAGACCAGTTCCCCAGGATAGTCTGCGAAGAAGCGGCTACTCATCACGCCAGCGCCGTGGTTAATAAAGATCTCAACGCTGGAACGATCGATAAGGATCTGCAGGCGGCGCGCTTCACCGCGCCAGTAACGATAATCCCTCTCGCCATTGAGTAAACTGCAACGCCCGAGACGCAGCCCCTGACTGTCGACGTTAAGCTGCAGCGCGCCGGCAATGTCCAGCGTTAAGCTATCGCCCGCGGCCACCTCGAAAATAAGCTCCATCGGCGCCAGCGTGAGCGGTTGTCGCGACCAGCCTTGCGCCTCGCCGCGTAGCGCCGCCAGTTCGCGCAGCGGATTTTGGTATAACGTACCGTGGCGCCAGCTGAGCTCCCGCAGGCAGGTCATCTGGTGGAGCCAGCCGCGGCTGAGCGTTGGCTGATGCATCTCTTCACCGTCTGGAACCCCCATCCAGCCGACCAGCAGGCGGCGGCCATCGGCAGCCAGCGTGGTTTGCGGCGCGTAAAACTCGAAACCGCTATCCAGTTCCTGCAGCGCGCCATGGCAAAACGTTGCCTGGGCATAGTCAAAATCGCCATGTGTCCACGCCGCGGGATAGGTGTTGAGAAAACGCTGCGCTTCGCGCGGCAGCCCCTGCGGGCAGCACAGAAGAATATGCCGATCGGCGAGTGGGAAAAGATCGGGGCATTCCCACATATAGCCGCCGTCGCTCAGGCCGTTAAGCCCGCTGCCGGCAATCTCGCCATGATTAATCCACTGCTTTAAGTCAAAGGAGCTGAAGAGTAATACCTTTCCGCGGTCAGCCAGATCGCGCGCGCCGAGCACCATGTACCAGCGATCGCCATGGCGCCAGACTTTAGGATCGCGCACGTGGCCGCTGTAGCCTTCCGGCAAAGCGAGCACCGGCCCTTTTTTGCTAAAGGTGCCATCGGGGTTTTGCGTCGCCAGGCACTGCCAGGCAGTACGACCGCCGTCGCCAAATTTTACGTTCCCGGTGTAGCACAGCGTCAGCTCTCCGTCATTATCTACCGCGCTGCCGGAATAGCAGCCGTTGCGGTCATACTCCTGCTCCGGCAGCAGGGCGATAGGTTCATGTCGCCAATGCAATAAATCTTCCGAACTCCAGTGTCCCCACCCTTTATAGCGATGATCGCAGGCGAGGGGATTCCACTGATAAAACAGATGATAGCGACCGGCAAAATAGATAAAGCCGTTCGGGTCGTTCAACAGCCCGCATACCGGAGCCAGATGCCACTGCGGATAGTGGTCATCGCCCAGCACATGCGGCTGGTGGCGCATGACGGCCTGTAGAATCGTGGGTAGAGCGTCAGGTTGCGACATTATTCAGGATCCGTTTTGTATTTGAGCGTCAGTGACACAGTAAAGGCCACCACAAAGGCGATAGCCAGGCCGATGATGTAGTTCAGTAGTGAACTCGCCTGCACGATAGCCATGCCGGGGATGGCCGTCAGGCCAACGGCAGTCATATAGACGTGCATCGATACGACCCAGGCGCCGCCCGCCGCGCCGCCAACCAGTGCGGCGATAAACGGCTTCACGTAGCGCAGGTTGATACCGAAAATCGCCGCTTCGGTGATGCCCAGCATCGCCGAGAAGGCGGACGGTAGGGCAATGGCTTTAACTTTCGCGTCTTTGGTTTTAAACCATACCGCAAAACAGGCGCCGCCCTGGGCAATGTTAGCCATCGCCCAGATAGGCAGTAAGAAGTTGACGCCAATAGAGGGATTGCCCAGCAGCCCGGCTTCGATGGCATGGAAGCTGTGATGGATGCCGGTGATAACGATAACTGAATATAAGCCGCCGAACAGAAGCCCGGCCAGCCATCCGGCGTGGGCGATAAGAGTGCTGAGAATCAGGGAGATGCCGTCGCCGAGGGCGCGACCGGCCGGACCGATAAGCAACAGGGCGACAAAACCGGAGATAATGACCGTCAGGAACGGCGTGAGGATCAGATCCAGCGCGTCAGGAATAACGCGGCGTAGCTGCTTCTCGAGCAGGCTCATAAACCATACTGCCAACAGGACCGGAAATACCGTGCCCTGATAGCCGATCATTGCGACTTCCAGCCCAAAGAAGTTCATGGTGTGGAAACCCGAAGCCACGCCCCAGGCGTTGGTTAACGCCGGATGGGTGAGAATACCGCCAAGCGTTGCGCCAAGGTATGGATTGCCGCCAAATTCGCGGGCGGCGGTAAAGCCTATCAGGATCGGTAGAATGATAAAGGCCGCCGAGCTGCACATATCGAGCATCAGATAGAGGGCGTTGCCCGGATCGACCCAACCGTAGGTTTTCACCATCCCCAACAGGCCCATTAGCAGGCCGGAGGCGACAATAGCCGGGATTATCGGCACAAAGATGTTCGACAGTAAGCGGGCTATCCGCTGCAACGGATTGAGCTTTTTCGCCGCCAGGTCGGCGGCCTCTGACTTGCTTGACTCGCTGATACCGGCGGCCTGAATAAAGGCGGTATAGACCTTATTGACGACGCCGGTACCGAAGATGATTTGCATCTGCCCGGCGTTGCGAAAGCAGCCTTTTACGCCGTCGATTTTGCCTATTGCCTGCTGGTCGGCTAACGTGTCATCTACCAGAACCAGCCGTAGACGGGTTGCACAGTGCGCGGCGCTGGCAATATTTTCCTTACCGCCGAGCAGCGGCAGCAGCGCGCGAGAAATCTTTTCAAAATCCATAAAGCCCTCTGAATTGTTATGTTGTTATCAATAGATATCAGGGCAGCTATTTTCTGCCGATAGTTTGCTGAACAGGCAACTGCTAATTTTGCTAAAACGGTTTAATCAATAATTGTTCGGTTTGGCGAAGTTTAGAACTGTCGATTCAGGTCAGCCTGATAGGGCAGAGCGGTCATCGCCCCTTTGGCGGTGGTGGCCAGGGCGCCGCAGGTTTGCGCCAGGGCGAGGATGGGCTCAAGCGACGCGACATCAGCAGGGAACCCGTGTGCGGCGAGGCTGGCCAGCAGCCCGGCGACAAAAGCATCCCCCGCGCCGGTGGTGTCGACGCTGACCACCGGGCGGGCCGGGAAGTGAATGGTCCGCTGCTGAAATGCTGCCAGCACCCCGGCTTTCCCCTGGGTTACCAGCAACAGCTTTGGCTGGAAACGGTCGTAAAGCTGCGCCATGCCGCTGGCGATATCTTCAGTACCGCTAATAAAGGCTAATTCTTCCTCCGACAGCTTCACCACATCGGCCAGCGACAACGCGCGTTGCAGACAATGATGAAGCAACTGCGGGTCCTGCCACAGATCGGTACGGATATTGGGGTCGAAGCTGACGCTGCCGCCGGCGCGTGTAATTTGTGCCATCGCCTCGAAGGTCGTACTACGGCTGGGTTCGGCGCTGAGCGCGATAGAGCAGACGTGCAGCCACTGTCCGGCAGTGAAAACCGGTAAATCTTCTGCTTGTAAAAAGAGGTCGGCGCTCGGGCGGACCATAAAGGTAAAGGTGCGTTCGCCGTGTTCATCAAGCGCGACCACGACCGTTGAAGTGCGTTGCCCGGCATCCGTGCTCAGGTAGTGGGCATCAACATTTTCCTGCTGCAGCGTCTGGCGCATAAAGCGACCAAAGGGATCGTCGCCCACCCGGCCGATAAATCCGCTTTTGCCGCCGAGACGCGCTATACCGACCGCCACGTTGGCCGGGGCGCCGCCCGGACACTGCAGTAAGCGACCTTCGCCGTCGGGCAGTAGATCGACCACCGCATCCCCCAGTACCCATACTTTATTATTCATTCTGATATCACCTGTAAGCTAAACTTTGTTAAACCGGTTTAGCTAATTTAAACACA
>CABUCP010000184.1 GCA_902490055.1 uncultured Klebsiella sp.
GTCTTGTTCTTTTTGCGCCCGGTCGATGCTACGCATAATAATCTCTCGTTGGCTATCGTCCGGCGGCAATAGCTTCAGCATGAGCTGCCATGCCGCTATCGCTTTGTCATACTGTTGATGCTCGAAGGCGTTAAATGCCGCCAGACTAAGCACCCGTACATCGTTATGGTTGTTCTTGAGTAACGTATCGAGCAACTGCTGCGCTTCACGGCTGTCGTTGGGATCCGCCGAGTGAAGCAACGCCTCGGTGTATCCCAGTTGCGCATCCGCATTACCCGGCGCCAGCTGTCGGGCCTTATCAAACGCCTGTAGCGCAGCGCCTGGGTTATTTAACACCAGCTGCAGCCTGCCGAGCATCGTCCAGCTTAGCTGGTCGGCCGGATATTGCTGCAGGCGAGTGCGTAGCCCCAGCGCCAGACGGAACAGTTCCTCTTCCGACAGCGGTTTGCCCTGCGGATCCATCACCCGCTGCATCAGCTGCGGCGTTTGCTGAACCACCTGCTGCCACTCTGCGACGCGGGTGACATAACTCGTTCGGATGAACACCCCTACACACAAAGAGGTTAGTATAATAACCCCAAGAATATACACCCAATAGCTACAATTTTTTTGATTTGTTTCATGCGAATCGGGTAAATCTTCCAATAAATTCAGGCGCAAATCGTCAACCAGCTGCTTTTGCTGCGCCGCATTCACCGGGGAAAGATCTTCATCGAGTTCCTGGAGGCGCGCCCGATAAATCATGTGGTTCATGGTGTTGCGATCGACGCGCTGTTTACCGTTCCACGGAATGAACAGCAGCGCCGCCGTTCCCAACAGCAGAACCATCATGATGAGCAAAGCAACAATCATTTCAGCGTCCTTTTGTTGTCATCAAGCAGCGTCTTTAAGCGTTCCTGCTCCTGCGCGCTGAGCTCAGTGTCCCGCGAGGCGCGCGGGCGGCGGCTTAAACGAAAAATCACCAGCGCGCCGCCCAGCACAAAGCAGGCTGGCAGCAGCCAGAGAATAATCGTCGCCGGGGTCACCGGCGGTTCATAGGTGACGAAGTTGCCATAGCGCGCCACCATATAATCGGTGATTTGCTGATTGTTTTGCCCCTGCTCCATCAATTGCCAGACCTTTTTGCGCATGTCGGCGGCAATCATCGAGTTGGAATCGGCAATGCTGTTATTCTGGCATTTCGGGCAGCGCAGCTGTTCGGTCAACTGGCGAAACTGCTGCTCCTGGTCCTCATCTTTAAACGGATAAGTATCAATCGCCGCCAGCGCCTGAAACGAGAGCAGCGCCGTCAACAGCATCATCAAGCAGAATCTCATTCTCCCTCCTCCCGGCTGTATTTATTCCACAGCGGCAGGATCTCCTGCTGCCAGACCCGCTCGTTGACGTCGCCCGCATGGCGATAGCGGATAATGCCTTTGCCATCGATGAGGAAGGTCTCCGGCGCGCCATAGACGCCAAGATCCAGTCCCAGCATGCCATCGCCGTCGTACAGTCCCAGCGCGTATGGATTGCCTAACTCTTGCAGCCAGTTCTGCGCCTTCTGGCGATCGTCTTTATAGTTAATGCCGATAATACGTATGCCCTGAGCCGCCAGGGAGCGCAGATAGCGATGCTCTGCGCGGCAGGTCGGGCACCAGGTGGCCCAGACGTTCAACAGCGCCGGCTTGCCATCAATAATGTTGGCCGAACTCAGCATGACGTCCGCTTTATCCAGCGATGTCAGGCGGAAGTCCGGCAGCGGTTTGCCCACCAGCGCCGATTCAAGTACGGTGGGGTCGTCGCCATCGCTATTGCGCAGCAGTTGCCACATCAGCGCCGCCGCCAGGATAAGGAAAATGACCAACGGCAGATAAAGAACTTTGCGATTCATTGAGCGGCCTCCGGCTGCGATTTGCGTAAGCGATAACGCGGATCCAGAATGCACAGCACGCCGCCAAACGCCATCAGCATGCCGCCAAACCAGATCCAGCGGACGAAGGGTTTGTAGTACAGGCGTACCGCCCAGCTACCGTCATCCAGTTCCTCCCCCAGCGCCGCATACAGGTCGCGAACCAGCCCGCCGTCGATGGCGGCCTCGGTCATTTCCATTCGGCTGCTGCTGTAAATGCGTTTCTCCGCCCGCAGCGTACTGACGTGACGCCCGTTCTGTGAAACCTCGATGACCCCTTCGCCGCCGAAATAGTTCGGGCCGGTAATGTCCTGCACATCACGGAAAACAAAGTGATACTGGTGAATATCGACGCTGTCGCCCGGCCGCATGCGCACATCGCGCTCAATGCTGTAATTCTGGCTAAAGGCGATACCAATCACCGTCACCACCAGCCCGACATGCCCGGCAACCATCCCCCAATGGCTACGGCCCAGCCGCGTCAGGCCGCGCCAGAAGGTGTGGCGATCGGTGGCGCGCTCCACTACTTCCATCACCGTCAGAACCAGCGCCCATAGCGACATCAGCAGGCCAACCACGGTCATCGCTTTAATACGATCCTGCATCAGCCACGGCAGTACGAAAGCCAGTACGACGGAAACCACGGCGGCAATCAGCAGCCGCTTACGCAGCTTGTGGAACTCATCGCGACGCCAGCGCACCAGCGGCCCGATGCCAAGTAGCAGCGAGAACGGGATCATCAGGGCGATAAACAATGAGTTAAAGAACGGTTCGCCAATCGAAATGCTGCCCAAACCGAGTAATTTATGAATCAACGGCAGCAGGGTACCCAGCAGCACTACCAGCATGGCGGCAATGAGCAGCACGTTGTTGCCCAACAGCAGCGATTCCCGCGACCACAGCTCGTGGCGCACCCTGGAGCGCACTTTGCCGCCCTTGATAGCAAACAGCAGCAGCGAACCGCCGATGGTGATCACCAGCAGCGCCAGAATAAACATGCCACGGGTAGGGTCGGATGCGAACGAGTGCACGGAGATCAGCACGCCGGAGCGCACCAGGAAAGTGCCCAGCAGGCACAGCGAGAATGCGAGGATCGCCAGCAACACGGTCCAGGATTTGAAGCTGCCGCGCTTCTCGGTCACCGACAGCGAGTGGATCAGCGCCGTTCCCGCCAGCCACGGCATCAGGGAAGCGTTTTCTACCGGATCCCAGAACCACCAGCCGCCCCAGCCGAGCTCATAATAGGCCCACGCCGAACCCAGCACGATGCCCACCGTCAGGAAACTCCACGCCGCCAGCGTCCACGGACGCGACCAGCGCGCCCACGCGCTGTCCAGCCGCCCGGTCATCAACGAGGCGATGGCGAAAGCAAACGCGACGGAGAAGCCCACATAGCCCATGTACAGCATCGGCGGGTGAAAGATCAGCCCGATATCCTGCAGCATCGGGTTCAAATCCCGGCCTTCGATCGGGAAGTCCGGCAGCGTGCGCACGAACGGATTCGACGTCAGCAAGATAAACGCCAGGAAGCAGAAAGAGATCATCCCCATCACCGCCAGCACGCGGGAAGAGGCTTCCAGCGGAATATTGCGGCTCAGCGCCGCCACCGCGCAGGTCCAGCCACTCATCAGCAGCACCCACAGCAGCAATGAGCCCTCGTGCGCCCCCCAGGTCGCCGCCACGCGATACCAGACCGGCAGCAGCGTATTGGAGTTGCTGACGACATACAGGACGGTGAAGTCATTCACTACAAAGGCGTATACCAGAATGAGAAACGCGCCCAGGATGGCGGCAAACATGGCTATCGACAGCGGCTTCGCCAGCGCCATCATCCGCGCGTCCTGGCGCATCGCGCCCAGGGTGGGAAACAGCGCCAACAGACATGAGATGCCCAGCGCTAAACAGAGCAGGAAGAGGCCGACTTCAGGGATCATTGCGCCGCTCCCTGTGGCTTCACGGCAGGCTGATGGTTCTCTTCCATCGCCTCTTTCACCTCGGGCGGGGTGTAATTTTCATCGTGCTTAGCCAGCACTTCTTTGGCGCGGATATGAGTGCCATCCTGCAACGTGCCCTGCGCCACAACCCCCTGCCCTTCGCGGAACAGCGCCGGTAGAATCCCCGTGTAGCTCACCTCCACAACGCCGCGGGCATCATAAAGTTTGAAGGTCACATCGAGCGTTTTGTCGTCACGCTTCACGCTGCCAGGCATCACCATCCCGCCAATGCGTAAGCGCTGTCCCGGCTCGGGTTTCTGGCCGTTTTCCCGCTTGCCGTAGATCACTTCCCCCGGCGTGTAGAAGAGGTCGATATTGGAGCTTAATGCATACATCACCAGACCAACGGTCAGCGCCAGTCCCCCAATCACTCCGCAGGCGAGCCAGAGACGTACTTTACGCCGAGGATTCACAACGCATCTCCCTTCATTGAGCTTTGCTTACGCGCCGCCGATACCCGGCGTTCACGCGCCATCTGCCGACGCACATCGGCCAGCAGCGCCCGGCGCTGCCAGCGGGTATGCCAAACCAAAATCAACAGCGCAATTACCGTTACGGCAACCGCCAGCCAGACATAAAAGGCGTAGCCGCCCATCTGCCAGAACTCGCTCCAGGAGTGAAAAGCACGGCTCATGACTGACCCCCGTTCTTGCGCTCGCCGGCCAGCGCGGCGACCCACGGTCGACGACGTTCCTGCAACAGAATTAAATTACGCATACGCATTAATGTCAGAGTAATAAAGAGGAATAAGAAACCGAAAATCGTGAAGCGCAACGGCATGCGCATCGACGGATCGATAGTTTTCTGCATGTTGGTCGAGCCCTGGTGCAGGGTATTCCACCATTCCACGGAAAAATGAATAATCGGCAGGTTAACAACCCCTACCAGCACCAGAATCCCGGCGGCGCGTCCGGCCAGCCGGCTATCGTCAAAGGCGTGATACAGGCCAATCACCCCGACGTATAAAAACAGCAGCACCAGTTCTGAGGTGAGACGCGCATCCCACACCCACCAGGTCCCCCACATCGGTTTTCCCCACGCGGAACCGGTCACCAGCGCAATAAAGGTATACACCGCGCCGGGCAACGCCATCGCAATCACCGCTTTATCCGCCATTTTCATCTGCCAGACCAGGCCAACAAAGGCAGCGATAGCCATTGAGGCGTAAATCCCCATCGACCACATCGCCGCCGGCACGTGCAGATACATGATGCGATAGCTTTCGCCCTGCTGATAATCCGCCGGGGCGTAGACAAATCCCCAGACGCAGCCCACCGCCAGAAACAGCGCGCTCAGGACGGCCATGAACGGAATAAATCGTCCGCATACGCTATACAGACGTTCCGGCATAGCAAGTTGATGTAACACTTTCCACATATTTCGTTGCCTCATTTTCCCGAGGATGACGGGAATTATTGCACGCTAATTCTGAGCGCCGCCGCGGTAGCGAACGGGCTTAAGGTGGCGCTTCCCGCCAGAAATGCCCCGAGAATGGCCATATAGCCCTCAACCGGTAGCTGCATTTGCGCCGCGCCCACGGCAGCGGTCGCGAAAATCAGTAACGGGATCATCAGCGGTAGCACCAGCAGGCTAAGCAGCACGCCGCCGCGCCGCAGCCCGACGGTTAGCCCAACGCCGATGGCGCCGATAAAACTGAGGGTTGGCGTGCCCATCAGCAACGTCAGCGCCAGCACCTTCCACTCCGCAACGGAAAGACCAAACAAGGTGGCGATCAGCGGAGAGATAATCAGCAGCGGTAGCCCGGAGACCACCCAGTGCGCCGCCACCTTCGCCAGCACTACCAGCGATAGCGGCACCGGCATCAGCATCATCTGCTGTAGCGAGCCGTCCTGCCAGTCATCGCGGAATAATCTGTCCATTGACAGTAGCGAAGAGAGCAGCGCGGCCACCCAGACAATACCGGGCGCAATCTGGCGCAGCAGCTGCGGCTCGGGGCCAATACTCAGGGGGAATAAGGTGATAATAATCAGAAAAAACCACAGCGGGTTGATAATTTCAGCGTAGTTGCGAAAAGCGAGGCGCAGATCGCGCAGGAAAATGTGCTTAATCATGACTCGGCCGCCTGAGGCTCGCCCAGCATAATAGTGCGTAATGGGATGCACAGCGGGCGCAGCGGCTGATGGGTGGTCAGGATGACCGCGCCACCTTGGGTAACGTGCTGCTCAAGACGCGTGGTCAGCGTTTGCACGCCGGCGGCATCAAGTGCGGTAAAGGGCTCATCAAGGATCCAGAAGGCGGCGCGACTGAGCCACAATCTGGCCAACGCCACTCGCCGCTGCTGTCCGGCGGAAAGCTGAGCCACGGGAACATCTTCAAAGCCGACCAGCTCAACCTGCTCCAGCGCCTGCCAGCGCGTATCGATAGCAGCTTCGGGGTGGTAGAAACGTAAATTCTCATCCGCCGTTAGCGCGCCTTTCACCCCTACCTGATGGCCGAGCCATAATAGCTGCGAGTGCCAGGCATCGCGCATCCGCCGCAGCGGTTTACCCTGCCAGCTGATTTGCCCTTCGTGCGGTATCGATAATCCCGTCAATAAATGTAATAGCGAGGTCTTTCCCGCACCGTTCTGGCCCGATATTTGAATAATTTCCCCAGGTTGCACCGAAAACGATAAATTTGCGAATAGTTCTCGTTCATCCCGTAGGCAGGCGATATTGTTTATTTCCAGCATCAGAAAG
>CABUCP010000185.1 GCA_902490055.1 uncultured Klebsiella sp.
TGCCAGCGCAGAGTGGTAGATCCTTCACACTTTTGGTTTTTTAATTTCGATTAGATTTGAAAATGAAATATTTATTTCTCAAACTAGAGATAACCAATAACCATCAGGCTGTTCACGGCAGACCGTCACTCGAGCGACCTTCTCCTGGCAGCAAATATGCAAAAGGAAACCCAAGCGATGAATGCAGCAGTTAAGCGGCTCGACGTCATCTGTATTGGCCGGGTGGCCGTCGATCTCTACGCCCAGCAGATAGGGGCAAGGTTGGAAGATGTGGCGAGTTTCGCCAAATATCTCGGCGGCTCCTCAGGCAACGTCGCCTTTGGCACCGCGATTCAGGGGCTGAAATCAGCGATGCTGGCCCGCGTTGGCGATGAACACAATGGTCGCTTCCTGCGTGAAACCCTCAGCCGCGCAGGGGTCGATACCGAATACCTGATCACTGATAAAGACCGGCTGACCGCATTGGTGATGCTGGGAATCAAGGATCAGGATACCTTCCCGCTCATTTTCTACCGTGACAACTGCGCCGATATGGCGCTGACGCCTGACGATATTAATGAACAGTACATCGCTTCTTCCCGCGCTCTGGCGGTGACCGGCACGCATCTTTCACATGCCAATACCCGCGAAGCGGTGCTGAAAGCGCTGGAGTACGCCCGTCGCCACGGTCTGCGTACCGCGCTGGATATCGATTATCGCCCGGTGCTGTGGGGGCTGACTTCGCTTGGCGACGGTGAAACGCGTTTCATTGAATCCGGACCGGTGACCCGCCAGCTGCAGGAAGTTTTGCATCTGTTCGATTTAGTCGTGGGCACCGAAGAGGAGTTTCATATTGCCGGCGGCAGTACCGACACCCTTACCGCGCTGAAAAACGTGCGCCACGCCACTAACGCGACGCTGGTCTGCAAGCGCGGGCCGATGGGTTGCGTGGTGCTGGAAGGCGCGATTCCGGATAGCTGGGATAGCGTCCCGCTGCAGCAGGGCGTTCGCGTCGAGGTGCTTAACGTGCTCGGCGCCGGCGACGCCTTTATGTCCGGCCTGCTGCGCGGCTGGCTGAATGATGAAGGCTGGGAACAGGCCTGCCGCTACGCCAACGCCTGCGGCGCGCTGGTGGTTTCGCGCCACGGCTGCGCGCCGGCGATGCCGACGAAAGTCGAACTTGATGATTATCTATCGCGGGCAGATGCCGTTCCGCGCCCGGATATCGATGCGCGGCTCAATCACTTGCACCGGGTGACCAGCCGCCGCCAGCAGTGGCCAGAGCTATGTATCTTCGCCTTTGACCACCGCAAACAGCTGGCGGACCTGGCGTTAGAAACCGGCCGCGATCCGGCCTGCATTCCCCGGCTCAAGCTGCTACTGTTGGCAGCCGCCGAAACCGCAGCCGCTGAGGCCGGGCTTGAACAGCGCAGCGGTATCCTGGCCGACGGCACCTACGGCCAGCGTGCGCTTAACGCCATTACCGGTAAAGGCTGGTGGATCGGCCGGCCGATCGAGCTCCCCAGTTCACGTCCGCTGCGCCTTGAGCATGGCAATATTGGCTCGCAGCTGATCGACTGGCCGCTGGAGCACGTCGTCAAATGTCTGGTCTTTTACCATCCGGACGATCCGGCGGCGCTGCGCGCCGAGCAGGACGCGCTGCTGCTGGAAGTATGGCAGGCCTGTAATAAGTCCGGGCACGAACTGCTGGTGGAAGTGATCCTACCGGAGAACGGGCCAGACAAAGACGAACGCCACTACCACACCATGCTGGAACACTTCTATCAGTTAGGCATCCAGCCAGACTGGTGGAAGCTGCCGCCGCTGGCCAGCGCGCAGTGGGAGCGGATCTCCGCGCTTATCGAGCGTGAAGACCCGTGGTGTCGCGGGATCCTGCTCCTGGGGCTGGATGCGCCATCGGATCGTCTGCGCGCCGGTTTTGCCGAAGCGGCCAGACACCCAATGATCAAAGGCTTCGCCGTCGGCCGCACCATCTTTGGCCAACCTTCGCGCCGCTGGATGCAGGGCGAGCTGGATGATGCTGCGCTGATCGATGAAGTAAAGCGTAACTATCTGCGGCTCATTGGCTACTGGCGCGAAGCGCGCGGCTAACCATCTTCAGGCCCGCCTCTTCCTCTAAAGCGGCGGGCCTGTGGTTTCTTCGTGAAATGAATCGCGTATTTCATCGCAAAAAATGAAAAATTCGCTTCATTTGGTACACTGGAAGCCATATTCCTTCCATTTTCTCAGAGCGCAACTTATGGCTAATAATCCGACTCAACTGACCATCCTGCAGGATGAAATCAGACGCCGCTACGATACGCTCAGCAAACGCCTGAAGCAGGTGGCGCGCTACATTCTGGACAACAGCAATAGCGTTGCCTTCGATACCGTAGCCTCAATTGCCCAACAGGCCGACGTTCCGCCCTCCACGCTGATTCGCTTCGCTAACGCCTTTGGCTTCAGCGGCTTTAACGAAATGAAACAGATGTTCAAGCAACACCTGATGGAAGAGACGGCCAACTACACCGAGCGCGCGCGTTTGTTCCGCCAGACCACTAACGACGAAACAACGCCGCCGGAAACGCCGACGGAAATCCTCAACATGTTCAGCATGGTGAATACTCAGGCGTTGCAGCAGCTGGCGCTGCAGACCTCCGGCGAAGATCTGAATCGCGCGGTAGAGTTACTGGCGGATGCGGAAAACATCTATGTGATTGGCCTACGCCGTTCCTTCAGCGTCGCCTCTTATTTGACTTACGCGCTGCGTCATCTGGATCGCAAAGCCTTCCTGATCGACGGCCTTGGCGGCATGTTTACCGAGCAGCTCAGCCTGGTGGGGCCAAAGGACGTGGTCGTCGCGGTGAGCTTCTCGCCCTACGCCCGCGAAGTGGTGGAGCTGGTTGAGCTTGGCGCCCAGCGTAAAGCGCGACAAATCGCCATTACCGATAGCCAGGTAAGCCCGCTTGCCGCCTTTAGCGATGTCTGCTTTGTGGTGCGCGAAGCGCAGGTTGATGGTTTCCGCTCGCAGGTCGCTTCGCTGTGTCTGGCGCAGACGCTGGCTGTCTCGCTGGCATTGAATAGCAGCAAAGAGCCGCAGCAGCACCGCGCCTGATTGCCGAATGCCGCTTTGCTTATCCGGCCTACGGTCCTGAGACGTTCCCGGCAGGCCGGGATCGCTGAAACCAGCCGGAAATAGCCGCAAACCTACAGATAAAAAAGCCGGGGTTCCCCCCCGGCGTTCTTATGTTCGGCAATACGAAACCGCTAACCGATGTAGCGTTCCATATTTTCCCGGCAGGCCGCGGCGATGTCGTACAGATCGAATTCCCAGCGGTTGGGGCTAAATAGCTCCGCCGACCACATACCATCATAGCCGGTGGCCTGCACCGCGTTTACCCAGGCCGGGATATCCACCTCGCCTTCGCCAGGCATATAGTTTCGCAACACCATTTGATCCCACGCTTCACCGGGCGCCGGCAGGCGACCATCGCAAAAATGCACGCCATAGATCAGTGATTTATCCATCTGCGCGACTTCTTCAGGCTTGCTCCCCCCGGCGTGCAGGTGCCAAAAATCGATCACCATGCCGACGTTGTTTTTACCGACGCGGCGGATCACCTCCAGCCCCTGGCTCAGCGTGCGAAATTTGGTGAAGGCGATGACTTCAATCTGGTAGCGCACGCCATACTCCTCGCCGATGCAGGCAATCGCCGCCACGTTTTCGCTGATGATATCCATCACCTCCGCTTCCGGATTATCGTCGATGCCGTTCAGTGCCAGAATCTGTACCGTCGGGCATCCCAGCTCAGCCGCAGCTCGCGTGAGCCGGGTCGCTTCCGCCAGCATCTGCGCTTTTGCTTTACCCTGATAACGTTCAATTTCCAGCAGCGCGTTAACGCAACCGACCGAGAGGCCATAACCTTCAACCACCTGGCGCAGCTGCGCCGTGGTACCACCGTTATCCAGATAGCGAAGCAGCTTACTACTTAACAGCTCCAGGCAGTCATAACCCGTATCACGCGCAATACGGGCGTCGGTCAATACGTTGCAGTAGTGGGTGGAAATCCCGTGCAGCGCTTTTTGCATCGTCAACTCCTCGGCCGATTTACTCTATGCTACGAATAGCGATCGCTGTTGATCCAGGCGTGATCGTCTTCCCAGGTGAACAGCCACTTACGATCTGGCCCCGCCATCACGTTCAGGTAGTAGCTGTTGTAACCGGCGATTGCCGCCACCGGATGATAGCCACGCGGCACCATCACCACATCGTGGTTATAGGGTGCCATGCAGACATCCAGGCTGCGGTCATCGGTATATACCCGCTGGAAGGCAAAGCCCTGCGGCGGATCGAAGCGGTGGTAATAGGTTTCTTCCAGCTGGGTTTCCTGCCCCGGCAGCGCGGTATCGTGCTTGTGCGACGGCCATGAGCTGGTCGCCCCTTCTTCGGTATAGACTTCCACCACCAGCAGACAATCCGCCTGCGCGTTATCCGGCAGAATGTTGTGCACCTGACGCTGGTTGCGCCCTTTACCCCGATGTTCAACGCCGACATCCTCGGGGCGAATGACCCGCGCCGAGAAATTACCTTTGCCCGGCGCACTGCAGACAGCCAGTTCAAGATCGGAATCTGCGGTGACCTCGACCTTATCGTGCGGCGGAACGTACACCGACCACGGCGGCGTGCGCTCGAATGGCGACATGCGTTTACCGAGATTAGGGAAATCCGCATGCTGAGTTTTAACTGAAGCCAGCCCGGAGACCAGCACCAGACATAACTCACGCTCGCCGCTCTCCAGGGTCACGGTTTGCCCCTGTTTTAACATCCAGACATCAAAGCCGATGTACTGCCACCCCGCGCTCTGCGGGGTGATGTGCTGGATATGTCCCTCTTTTTGCGCTTTAGCCAATAACGACATGGCGTTCTCCTTCGCCGATTAACCTAATGTCGGCATGCTGAATTCAGATACGGTTTGCTGCCCCTGCGGCCAGCGCACGGTGGCAGTTTTCATGCGGGTATAGAAGCGGACGCCGTCCGGCCCGTGGACGTTCAATGCGCCAAACACCGACCGTTTCCAGCCGCCAAAGCTATGGAAGGCCATCGGCACCGGCACCGGGACGTTCACCCCGACCATCCCGGCCTGTACGTCATGAACAAACTCGCGGGCGGTGTGACCGTTGCTGGTAAAGACGGCGCTGCCGTTACCGAATTCGTGACTGTTCATCAGCTCCAGGGCGCTTTGGTAATCGGCGACGCGGACAATCCCCAGCACCGGGCCAAAGATCTCTTCACGCCAGATGGTCATCTCCGGGGTGACGTGATCGAACAGCGTACCGCCGACGTAATAACCGTCTTCATGCCCGACGACGCGCAGCCTGCGGCCATCCACCACCAGCGATGCCCCTTCGCTGACGCCCTTATCAATATAGCCGAGCACTTTTTTCTGATGCGCTTCGGAGACTACTGGCCCCATTTCGTTTTCGTCTTTGCCGCGCAGGCAGCCGGGGCCGACTTTCAATGACTCAACTAACGGCTTCAGGCGGGCAATGAGTTTATCTGCGGTCTCGTCGCCGACGGCAACCACCACCGGCAGCGCCATGCAGCGCTCGCCGGCAGAGCCGTAAGCGCCGCCCATGATGGCATTCACGGTCGCATCAAGATCGGCGTCCGGCATCACGATGGCATGGTTTTTCGCTGCGCCAAACGCCTGAACGCGTTTTCCGTGAGCGCTGGCGGTTTTATAGATATATTCCGCTACGCCGGAGGAGCCGACAAAGCTCACGGCGGCAATACGCGGGTCGGTATAAAGCTGTTCCGCCTCTTCGTTGCTGCAATGAATGACGTTAAAGACGCCATCCGGCAGGCCGGCCTCTTTCAATAGTTCAGCCATGCGGACCGCCGCGGTCGGCGCCAGCGCAGGCGGTTTCAGTACGAAGCTATTGCCGCAGGCCAGCGCGATAGGGAACATCCACATCGGTACCATCGCCGGGAAGTTAAATGGCGTAATCCCCGCGACCACACCCAGCGGCTGCATTAACGAATAGCTGTCGACGCCGGTACCCACGTCGGAAGAAAACTCACCTTTGATGAGATGCGGAATACCGCAGGCGAACTCAACGACTTCCATGCCGCGGGTCAATTCACCCAGCGCATCTGACCACACTTTGCCGTGCTCACTGACGATAATAGCCGCCAGTTCGTCGGCATGCTGTTCGAGCAGCATTTTGAAATTGAACAGCACGCGGGCGCGGCGCAGCGGCGTGGTGCGGGACCAGCTGTCAAAAGCGTCGCGAGCCACCTGGATTGCGTCGGAGACTTCCTGCGCGGTTGACAACGTGACTTCGCGAACCACGCCGCCGGTTGCCGGATCATACACCGGCATCGTCTCGCGGCTGCTGCTGGTTACCGTTTTCCCGCCAATAAAGTTACCTGTGATAGTCATCTTCTCGCCTCATAGTGTAGAAGGCCGTTTAGGTTGCGGCCGTCGCAGAATCTGCTGTGCTATAACCGTAGTAAAATGAAATTTATATTTCAATATTCATATAAAATGAAACTTCACTTTGGTGATGACTGTCGCATTTTTCAGCAAGT
>CABUCP010000186.1 GCA_902490055.1 uncultured Klebsiella sp.
CATGGTTAACCGAGACGCTGTCCGTCAACGTAACGCTGCATAATATCAACAAACCGCTAACGCAACGCCTGGAAAAAGATTCCGTAATATTGTTCGATATTGCTGTTTCTAATAAGAAATTGAACAGCGTATGGCGCGATATTATTCGCGTGCAAGCAGATAATCCGCGCCTGCTGATTATCAATAGTGCGCAAAAGTATGAGCTGTACGAAATGGCGCAATGGCCGGCATTATATGGCGTATTCCGCCATGACGACGACCAATCGCGCTTAATTGAGGGCGTCAAAGCCGTATTAAACGGTGAACAGACGGCTGAATTGAGCGTGATGCACCCGGCGCTGTATTCTGCGGATCAGGTTACGGCGCCAGCGGAGAATTCTCCGTTGACCGAACGTGAATGTGAAATCCTCAACGAGCTACGCTGCGGCGCGACGAATATGGATATCGCTCGTGCGTTGTTTATCAGCGAAAACACCGTACGTACCCATCTGTACAATGTGTTCCGCAAGCTGAGCGTGAAGAATCGTACCCAGGCGGTTAGCTGGGCTAATGAGCATCTGCGTCACTAATAAAACTGAAAGGTAGCGTCTGTAGGTACAGGCGCTACCTTTTGAGGCTTATGGTAAATCTGCGCCTGATGGCGCTTCGTTTTATCGAAGTCTTTAACTGCACAATAGGGATTTTCCCTGCTTGCGCTGCGCTTAGCAGGGCTACAGGTCATGTGCTTACCGGGCGATAAACGGCGCGGGCCGTAGGCTGGGCAAGGCGTAGCCGCCACCCGGCATAAACGCGAATCGATAGCGGTAAGTACCGACGCTATTTTTTCGCTTTCATCCCGGAGATAGCGATCAGTATCCCTGTTCGAAATAGCTTTCGATAATAATTACGGCTGAGGCGGAATCAACGCTGCCTTTATTGAGCGCGCGAAAACCACCGTGTTCAAACAGCCCTGCGCGGGCTTCGACGGTACTTAAGCGCTCGTCGTGCAGGATAATTTTAACGCCGAAGCGGCCGTGGATTTTATTGGCGAAATTACGCGCGCGCGCGGTGAGCGGCTGCTCGGTACCGTCCATATTCAGCGGTAGGCCGACAATCACCGCTTCTGGCTGCCACTCTTTTAATAGCTTTTCGATGACGTTCCAGTCCGGCTTGCCGTCCTGCGCCTTCAGCGCCGCGAGCGGACGCGCCGTGCCGGTAATACGCTGGCCGACGGCGACGCCGATGCTTTTAGTACCGAAATCAAAACCGAGGAAAGTCCCGCTCATTACGCGTGCCCCGCGTCGGCCGGCATCGTCACGATGTCGATACCGATAAGTTTGGCCGCTTCACGCCAGCGGTCGGCAATCGGCGTTTTAAATAAAATGTTCTGGTCGGCCGGGGCGGTCAGCCAGGCGTTATCCAGGATCTCTTGCTCCAGTTGACCCTTTTCCCACGACGCGTAGCCCAGCGCCACCAGCACGTTGCTCGGCTGCTTATCGGTGCCAAGGGTTTCCAGTACGTCGCGCGAGGTGGTGATGACCGTGTTATCGGAGATACGAATACTGGAGGAGAAGTCAGATGGCGGCGTATGCAAAATAAAGCCGCGGTCTTCCGCCAGCGGGCCGCCGACCATCACCGGTTTGTCCAGACGAATTTCCGGGTTGCGCGGTTCGGGCACAATTTTCAGTTTCTCCAGGATCCCTTCCACCTGCAGATTTTCCAGCGGCTTATTGATAATAATGCCCATGGCGCCATCGTCGTTGTACTCGCAGATATAGACGACGGAGCGACGGAAAATGGGGTCCTGTAAAGCAGGCATGGCAATCAGAAAGTGATGCTGTAAATTCATTGTCAGAGGTTCTGTTCCTGGTTCAGTATGCGGGTAAAGTAGAAACGTGTCGATGCACTTTATTTTCAGGCGCCGGAGCGACGCCTGACTGGCGGGCATTCGCCCGCCGTAGCGCTTATTTGTTGATACGTTTTTCGATAGCGTCCATCAGCATGCCGGTAATCGACACATCCGGGAATGCGGCTTCGATTTCGCGCACGCAGGTTGGGCTGGTGACGTTAATCTCGGTCAGGCGATCGCCGATGATATCCAGGCCGACAAAGATAAGGCCTTTGGCTTTCAGCGTCGGGCCGACGCGACGGGCGATTTCCCAGTCGCTTTCGGTCAGCGGACGGGCTTCGCCGCGGCCGCCGGCGGCCAGATTGCCGCGCGTTTCGCCGCCCTGCGGAATACGCGCCAGGCAGTAAGGCACCGGCTCGCCGTCCACTACCAGTACGCGCTTATCGCCGTCTTTGATGGCCGGCAGATAGTTCTGCGCCATACAGTAACGGCTGCCCAGTTCGGTCAGGGTTTCGGAAATGACGCCGAGGTTCGGATCGCCGGCTTTCACGCGGAAAATAGAGGCGCCGCCCATGCCGTCCAGCGGTTTGAGAATGATATCGCCGTGTTTTTCCCAGAACGCTTTCAACTGGGCTTTATTACGGGTGACCAGCGTTTCCGGCGTCAGCTCGGAGAACCAGGCGGTGAACAGCTTTTCGTTACAGTCGCGCAGGCTCTGCGGCTTGTTGACGATAAGCGTGCCTTTCTCTTCCGCGCGTTCCAGAATATAGGTGGCGTAGATAAACTCGGTATCGAACGGCGGGTCTTTACGCATCAAGATAACGTCGAGATCCGCCAGCGCCAGGTCCTGTTCGCCGGTGAACTCATACCATTTGTCGTAATTCTGCTCGACGCTCAGCGTGCGCGTACGGGCGCGGGATTCGCCGTTGATGAGGTACAGGTCGTTCATCTCCATGTAATGGAGTTCATAGCCGCGACGCTGCGCTTCCAGCAACATCGCGAAGCTGGTGTCTTTTTTGATATTGATGGATGCGATAGGGTCCATCACGATGCCGAGCTTGATCATTGTTCTCTCCATTAGCGCTGTCGTGTTTGCCGAACGTTGCGCCAGATTTTAGCCCAGATCGCCAAACCGCACCTGCAGCGCGGTGATGGCGGTGAGCGCGGTGGTCTCAGTACGCAGAACGCGCGGTCCCAACAAGATATCAGTAAACTGATAGCGAGCGGTCATCGCTATCTCTTCTGCCGACAGGCCGCCTTCCGGGCCAATCAGCAGGCGCACGCGTTCAACCGGCAGCGGCAGCGTATTAATACTGGCGCTGGCGCGCGGGTGCAGATTGAGCTTGAGGCCGCTATCCTGCTCGGCGCACCAGGCTTCCAACTGCATTGCCGGACGAATCTCCGGAACCACGTTGCGGCCGCTCTGTTCGCAGGCGGCAATGGCGATTTTCTGCCACTGCTGAATCTTCTTCTGCAAGCGTTCGGCATCCAGTTTAACGCCGCAGCGCTCGGAAAACAGTGGCGTTATGAGGCTTACGCCGAGTTCGATCGATTTCTGGATGGTGAATTCCATTTTTTCACCGCGCGACATCACCTGGCCGAGGTGAATGTGGAGCGGTGATTCGCGGTTGTCGAGCTGGCCGCGAATCACTTCGACCATCACGTTTTTCTTGCCGGCTTCGGTGATCACGGCGTCAAAAACCTGGTTGCTGCCGTCAAACAGCTGGATCTCCTGGCCTTTGCTCATCCGAAGAACGCGGCCAACGTGGTTGGCGGCGTCGTCGCTGAGCGCGATTTGGCTGCCGGGCGTAATGAGTTCCGGGTGGTGGATGCGAGGAATGCGCATGCTTGATATTCCGTTCTTTGCGCAGATAGCGTCTTCCCCACGGCGGGGAAGACGGCGGCTGCAAATTAACAATTGCCGCTAGTGTAGGTTAGCTCTTTTGCGCCTGGCAAGCCTGCTGGACGTAAGGATTATGGTTACCCTGAACTTTGGCGATTCGCTCGTCGCGCTCGCACTCCCAGGAGGTGACCGGATATTGTTTATCCCAGGCGGTAAACAGCTGGGTTTGCTGGCGGGAAAGAGTGAGCTGGTAGCGATCGCGCATATAGAAGTAGGTACGGGCGATGGAACCGCGAGCGCGTACCGGCGGTTCGGCGATTTTATCTTTGAAATCCACCTTCATAGCGCATTGACCATACTGACCATCGCCGCCGTTCCACTGGCTATACATAAAGTTGCCGCGATCGCCGTTTACCTCGCCAACGGCGGGCTGCAGGTTATGCATATCACTTTCCATCTTACGGTACTCGGGGTCTTTTGCGCAGTTTTTACGCCCGCCGTCCTGCCAACACTGGCGCTGATGGCCGAACTGCCACGCCGGTACCACGTGTTCCCATTCGACCCGGCTGGCGCGGTTCTCATTTTTACGCACTTTATAGCCGCAAGATTCCAGATCGATAACGCCTTTTTTACCCTGCCAGTCGATTTTACAGCCGCAATAAAAGTCGCCGGGAACATCGGCGTTCACTTTAACTCCGGCGGCTTTCGCCTGGGAAAAACTGTTAATACCAGCGGCCGCAAGCGGACCGCTGACTGCCGCGCCCAATAACGCTACGGCCAAAACATACATACGGGACATCGTAAACTCCGTGTCAAAACGAGCCCGCAACGTAGCGAATGAGGGTGTTAGATGCAATCAGTCAGATCAGAAAGATGGCATAAAGTTTCTAATTAATTCCGCAGGTTATTTTTCCGCCACCAGCAGATCGCCGCAGCGCACGCAGCGGTAAGTGGCTTCGCCGCGCACCACGCGATTATGACGGCGGACGGTCAACTGATGCTGCTGGCACCGGCAGCGATAGGGGAAAGTGTTCTGGCGTACCGAATCGAGTTCGAAGCGATGGGTGCGACGGGCGGGAACGCCCAGTACCGCCTCCATCATCCATTTCCACTCTTTACCATGCGGCGCGACGCGTCCAAAGTGTTTCCACACCAGCAGGTGCGCCAGTTCGTGCGGCACCACTTCGTCGATAAACGCCTGCTGATTTTCCAGCAGCAGCACCGGGTTGAGGCGGATCTCGTTTTTCTCCAGCCACGCGGTGCCGGCGGAGGTGCCGCGCTGCTGGTAGACCAGCGTCGGTTCCGCATACTGGCGTTCCAGCTTGAGATTGGCATTGGCTAGATGCTCCCGCAGGCTACGCATGACGGCCTGCTGGATGGCGATGGGAATACGGGGTGTCTTCATAGCGCCAGAGGATAGTGCGCGGCGCGGGGGAGAGCAAGAAGAAGCTTCCTCCCGGAGAGGGAGGAAGCGGAGAAGGGGTTACTCGCGAGCGCCGATTTCGCGCAGTGGGCGACCCTGCATCAGGTTACGTTCAATATGTTCCAGCGAGACGTTTTTGGTTTCCGGAATCAGCCAGATAGTCAGCAGGATAAACAGCACGTTCAGACCGCCGTAGACCCAGAAGGTGTTGGCGCTGCCGAGAGAGTTCAGCATGGTCAGGAAGGTGGCGCCGACGATCATATTGGCAATCCAGTTAGTCGCCGTGGAGCAGGTGATCCCGAAATCGCGGCCTTTCAGCGGCTGGATTTCAGAACACAGTACCCAAATCAGCGGACCGGCGCTCATCGCGAAGCCAACGATAAACATCAGCAGCATCAGTACCGCGAAGTACTGCGCGGCGGCAGAGTGGATACCGATATGCATCATACTGCCCAGCACGCCCATACCGACGGCCATCACGATAAAGCCGAGGATCAGCGTAGGTTTACGGCCCCAGCGGTCGACCAGGCCGATAGCGATGAAGGTTGCCAGCACGTTGGTCAGGCCAACGATAACGGTGCCCCACATCTGCTCGGTAGTATTGGCATAGCCCGCCAGTTCAAATATCTTCGGCGCGTAATACATGATGACGTTCATCCCGGTGAACTGTTGCATGATCTGCAGCAGCACGCCGAGGAACACCGCGCGGCGGAAGTTGCTGTTCTCTTTGAACAGCGCCCAGCCGGACTGTTTCACTTTCAGGCTTTCGCGGATTTCATCCAGCTCGCGTTTGGCTTCCGCGCTGGTATCTCGCAGGCGCAGCAGGACGCGTTCGGCATCAACGAAGCGGCGCTTGGCGGCGAACCAGCGCGGGCTATCCGGCAGGAAGATAACGCCGATCAGCAGCAGGATTGCCGGGATGATAATCACGCCCAGCATCCAGCGCCACGCGCCGCTATAGCTGAAGGCGGTATCGGAGAGGTAGGCGCCAAGAATACCGATGGTAATCATCAGCTGGTACATCGAAATCATACTGCCGCGGATTTTCTCCGGCGCGATTTCCGACAAGTAAAGCGGCGCGGTGTAAGAGGCGACGCCAACCGCCAGCCCCAGCAGTACGCGGGAAATTAGCAGGATTTCGACGTTCGGCGCGGCGGCGGAGAACAGCGACCCGGCGACGAAGAGGATCGCGCCGATCATCAGGCTTTTCTTACGACCCAGTTTGAAGGAGAGCCAGCCGCTGCCGACTGCGCCGACGGCGGCGCCGAACATCATTGAGCTGACCACCCATTCCTGAGTATGCGCACTGATCTGGAATTCATTGGCAATGAACGGTAAGGCACCGGCAATCACGCCAATATCAAGGCCGAACAGCAGGCCGGCCAGCGCGGCGAGGAAACAGACAAAGAACGTCATCGTCTTGTTTGAACGCCCTTGTTTTTTGTTGTCAGGCATAACGCCCTC
>CABUCP010000187.1 GCA_902490055.1 uncultured Klebsiella sp.
CCCTTTTTTTATCATTTTTTTGCTGAGGCAAGATGATGCCTGAATGAGTTGATGTGATTAGCCGATGATGTCCTTTCCCGTGACACTGCGCTGACTGCCGGGACAACGCCTGAGCAGACAGTTAACAAGGAAAAGGAGAATAGTATTATGGCAATGCATAAAGCCGTCGCCTTAAGCGCCGTGGCCGCAGGGATCATGTTAAGTCTGGGCGCCGCACAGGCCGCGCCGCTGCTCAGTGCGACTGACGCGACAACCATTACCGCCAGCGAGCTGGCGGCAAAAGAAAAAGCGCTAACCGATTTCCCGCTGATGGAGGCGGTGAAGTCTTCTATTCACACCCTCGATAACGCCGAAGTCGAACTGATTGAACCCGGCCGGGCAGCGAATCCGGAAAACGTTAAACGCGTTGAAGGTATGCTAAGCGAACAGGACTGGGATTATCTGTTCCCGATGCGCGCGCCGGAATACACCTACAGCAACTTCCTGAAGGCAATCGGCAAGTTCCCGGCCGTGTGCGGCGCCTACAGCGATGGCCGCGATAGCGATGCCATCTGCCGTAAATCGCTGGCCACTATGTTTGCCCACTTTGCCCAGGAAACCGGCGGCCATGAAAGCTGGCGCGATATCCCGGAATGGCGTCAGGCGCTGGTCTATCTGCGTGAGGTGGGTTGGGTTGAAGGCCAGAAAGGCGGTTATAACGGTGAGTGTAACCCGGATATCTGGCAGGGACAGACCTGGCCTTGCGGCAAAGATAAAGACGGCGACTACCTGAGCTACTTTGGTCGCGGTGCGAAACAGCTTTCTTATAACTACAACTATGGTCCGTTCTCTGATGCGATGTACGGCGGTGATGTTCGTCCGCTGCTGGATAAACCTGAGCTGGTGGCGGATACCTGGATGAACCTCGCCAGCGCCGTGTTCTTCTTTGTCTATCCGCAGCCGCCAAAACCCTCCATGCTGCACGTTATCGACGGTACCTGGGTACCGAACGATCATGATAAAGCGAATGGGCTGGTGGAAGGCTTTGGGGTAACGATTCAGATTATTAACGGCGGCGTTGAGTGCGGAGGGGCGACAGAGAATGCGCAGTCGCTGAACCGTATTGCCTATTACAAAGAGTTTGCAAACTACCTGAAAGTACCGATTGCTGATGACGAAGTTCTTGGCTGCAAGAACATGAAGCAGTTTGACGAAGGCGGCGCGGGCGCATTGCCGATTTACTGGGAAGAAGATTGGGGATGGAGCGCAGATACCGCCGATGGTAAAACGAATGCTTGTCAACTGGTGGGCTACCAGACTCCATATACAGCCTTTAAAGAAGGCGACTATGCAAAATGCGTCCAGAGCCATTTCAACGTGAATGTTGTCGATGACAGCGGCCAGGCTGAGGATTCAGCAACGGATACCACTCCTGCGACGCCTGACGATACCACACCAGCGCCGGCGGCTAACGTCGCGCCGGTTGCGCGTATCGCCGGCCCGATCGGCGCCGTTGAAGCGGGTAGCCAGGTCTCGCTGAGCGCGGAAGCCTCTACTGATGCGAACGGCGATAAACTGAGCTACAGCTGGATGTCGCAAGATGGACAAACGTTAAGCGGTGAAGATAAAGCGGTTATCACCTTTAGCGCGCCGGAAAGCGACAAAGATGCTCAGTACGTCGTGAGCCTGACCGTCAGCGATGGTAGCTTATCCAGCACCACCACCTACACGTTGAATGTGAAGGCGAAAGCGGCGGCAGATGAGGCTGCGGATGAAGCAACCGACGGCAGCGATAGCGGCGCCATCAGCTACCCGGCCTGGAGCACCAGCCAAACCTGGAAACCGGGCGATATCGTTAATAACCACGGCGCGCTGTACCAGTGTAATCCGCTGCCGACAGGCGCCTGGTGTAACGTTGCTCCAACCTACTATGAACCGGGCGTCGGCCTGGCCTGGGGTGATGCGTGGAAGGCGCTGTAATCATCGCTTTGCTATGATTCAGGACTAAGATAAATCCGCCAGTGCTAAGCACTGGCGCGATTGATATTATGCTTACCTTAGGTAAATCCAGGAGGAAAGCGTGAATATCATCGCCATCATGGGGCCACACGGCGTCTACCACAAAGACGAACCGATCAAAGAGCTGGAAGCCGCGCTGCAGAAGAAAGGATTCCAGACTATCTGGCCGCAAAACAGCGCCGACCTGCTGCAGTTTATCGAACACAACCCGCGGATCTGCGGGGTAATCTTCGACTGGGATGAACACAGCGTTGATTTATGCAGCGATATTAACCGCCTGAACGAATACCTGCCGCTGTATGCCTTTATCAATACGCATTCGACGATGGACGTTAGCAGTCAGGATCTACGTATGGCGCTGTGGTTCTTCGAATATGCGTTAGGGCTGGCGGAAGATATCGCGACGCGTATTCGCCAGTACACCGATGAATATCTGGATAACATCACGCCGCCATTTACCAAAGCGTTGTTCAATTACGTACAGGAAGGCAAATATACCTTCTGTACTCCCGGCCATATGGGCGGCTCCGCCTATCAGAAAAGCCCGGTTGGCTGCCTGTTTTATGATTTCTTCGGCGGTAATACGCTCAAGGCCGATGTTTCGATTTCCGTGACCGAACTGGGATCGCTGCTCGACCATACAGGCCCGCACCTTGAAGCCGAAGAGTATATTGCCCGCGCCTTTGGCGCCGAGCAAAGTTACATGGTGACTAACGGCACCTCTACCTCGAATAAAATTGTCGGCATGTATTCAGCGCCTGCCGGCAGCACGCTTCTGATTGACCGCAACTGCCATAAATCGCTGGCGCATCTGCTGATGATGAGCGATGTCGTGCCGCTATGGTTGAAACCCACGCGCAATGCGCTGGGGATCCTCGGTGGGATACCTAAACGAGAATTTACCCACGATAGCATCGAGGGCAAAGTTGCGGCGACCGGCGGCGCTCAGTGGCCGGTGCATGCGGTGATCACCAACTCTACCTATGACGGTCTGCTGTATAACACCACCTGGATTAAGCAGACCCTCGACGTACCGTCGATTCACTTTGATTCCGCCTGGGTGCCCTATACCCACTTCCACCCGATCTATCAGGGAAAAAGCGGCATGAGCGGCGATCGCGTGCCGGGGAAGGTTATTTTTGAAACTCAGTCGACGCATAAGATGCTGGCGGCGCTGTCGCAGGCCTCGCTGATTCATATTAAAGGCAGCTACGATGAAGATACCTTCAACGAAGCCTTTATGATGCATACCTCGACCTCGCCGAGTTATCCGATTGTCGCCTCGATAGAAACCGCGGCGGCGATGCTGCGCGGGAATTCCGGAAAGCGCCTGATACAGCGTTCCATCGAGCGCGCGCTACACTTCCGTAAAGAGGTGCAGCGCCTGCGCGAAGAGTCCGACAGCTGGTTCTTTGATATCTGGCAACCGGAAGAGGTTGAAGAGGCGCAGTGCTGGCCGGTCTCGCCGGGAGACGCGTGGCACGGTTTCAAGGACGCCGATGCCGATCATATGTTCCTCGATCCAGTCAAGGTAACCATTCTCACTCCGGGAATGGACGAGCAGGGCAATATGGCTGATGAAGGGATCCCGGCAGCGCTGGTGGCTAAATTCCTCGACGAGCGCGGCGTGGTGGTGGAGAAGACTGGGCCGTACAATCTGCTGTTCCTGTTCAGTATCGGTATTGATAAAACCCGGGCGATGGGGCTGCTGCGCGGGCTGACCGAGTTTAAACGCGCTTACGATCTCAACCTGCGGGTGAAGAATATGTTGCCGGATCTCTACGCTGAGGATCCAGACTTCTATCGCAATATGCGTATTCAGGATTTGGCGCAGGGGATCCACCGCTTGATCCGCCAGCATCAGCTATCGCAACTGATGCTCAGCGCTTTCGATGTGCTGCCGGAGATGAAAATGACGCCGCATCAGGCCTGGCAGCGGCAGATTAAAGGGGAGGTTGAAACCATTGAACTGGAAAATCTGGTTGGGCGTATTTCAGCAAATATGATCCTGCCCTATCCGCCCGGCGTGCCGCTGTTGATGCCGGGAGAGATGATCACCGAAGAGAGCCGCGCGGTGCTCGATTTCCTGCTGATGCTCTGCTCTATTGGTCGTCATTATCCCGGCTTTGAGACCGATATTCACGGGGCGAAGCGCGACGAAGACGGCGTGTATCGGGTACGAGTCTTAAAAAATAATTAGGGGCTTGCGCCGCGACGTTCGGCGCGGGTAACGTGTTGGGCTTCAACAGGAGGAGAACAACCATGCTGGGATTAAAACGGGTTCACCATATTGCCATCATCGCGACAGACTACGCGAAGAGCAAAGCGTTCTATTGCGATATCCTCGGTTTTACGTTGCAGAGCGAGTTCTACCGCGCCGAGCGTGACTCGTGGAAAGGCGATCTGGCGCTGAACGGCGAATATGTTATCGAGCTGTTCTCGTTTCCGTTTCCTCCTGCGCGTCCAAGCCGCCCGGAAGCCTGCGGCCTGCGTCATCTGGCGTTTAGCGTTGACGATATCGATGCCGCGGTGGCGCACCTACAGGCGCACGGCGTCACCTGCGAAGCTATTCGCATCGACCCGTTTACCGATAAGCGCTTCACCTTTTTCAACGATCCCGACGGCCTGCCGCTGGAGATTTACCAACAGTAATACTTGCCAGATCCAGCCCGGGCGCGTAACGTGCCGGGCTATCCCTTCCTGGCCTGCATATGCACGATCATGACGCCTGATATTGCTTCAACGCTTCAACCACACCGTCAGTTTTTACTGGCTTTCAGCGGCGGCCTCGACTCTACCGTTTTGCTGCACCGGCTGGTGTGCTGGCGCCAGCGCGAACCAGCGCTTCAGCTGCGCGCAATTCACATTCACCACGGCCTTAGCGCTAATGCTGACCGCTGGGTCGAACACTGTCAGCAGGTTTGCCAACAGTGGCAGGTGCCGCTACAGGTGGTGCGCGTGACGCTGGCAGACGAGGGGCTGGGGATTGAAGCGCACGCGCGTCAGGCACGCTATCAGGCTTTTCGTGAGGTGCTACAGCCCGGCGAAGCGCTGGTGACGGCGCAGCACCTGGACGATCAGTGCGAAACCTTCCTGCTGGCGCTCAAGCGCGGTAGCGGGCCGACCGGGTTATCGGCCATGGCCGCCAGCGCTGATTTCGCCGCGGGCAGACTGCTGCGTCCGCTGCTTAATGAAAGTCGGGAATCGTTACATCAATGGGCGCAGACGCATCAATTGAAATGGATTGAAGACGAAAGTAATCAGGACGATGCCTACGATCGCAACTTTCTGCGTCTGCGGGTGGTGCCGCTGTTGAACGCTCGCTGGCCGCACTTTGCCGAGGCGGTCGCCCGCAGCGCCAGCCTGTGCGGAGAACAAGAACAGTTGCTCGATGAAATGCTGGCCAGCGATTTGGCCGGGCTGATGGACGAAAACGGTACGTTGGCGATCGAACCGCTGGCGGCGATGAGCGCGCCGCGCCGCGCGGCGTTATTGCGCCGCTGGCTGGCGGCTCAGCAGGCGTTGATGCCATCGCGCGATATGCCGGAGCGTATCTGGCAGGAAGTGGCGCTGGCGCGGGAAGACGCCGCGCCTTGCCTGCGCCTGGGGGATTTTGCCGTTCGACGCTACCAGCAGCGTTTGTATTGGGTGAAATTCCAGGCAAGCCTGGCGGAGCGGGAGATACCCTGGGGCGATGCGACTAAAGCGCTGACGCTACCTGAAGCGCTGGGCGAACTTGAGTTGCTTCCCGGCGGCCCGCTGCGCGCGCCGCGCGCCGATGAACCGGTATCGGTTCGTTTTCGCGCTAGCGGCAATCTGCACATTGTCGGGCGACAAGGCGGGCGAAAGCTAAAGAAAATCTGGCAAGAGCTCGCGGTTGCGCCCTGGCATCGCGACACCACGCCGCTGTTGTTCTATGGCGAAACCTTAATCGCGGCAGCCGATGGGCTGTTTGTTACGAAAGAGGGGCAAGCACAGGAAGGCGAGGGGTTACAGCTGATATGGCGGAAAACGGGCGGCTAAGCTAAGCCGCCCGGTTGGCGTCAGGATTCGCTGACCACCACGGTGCCAATTTCCGGGTGACTGAAACTGGCGATTTTATCCAGGCGTAGCTCGCGGACGTTACCGGCAAGTTCTACCACCAGATACTCGACATTTTTACGCGAGATAAGATCGTTTGCTTTGGCCTGCAGCTGTTCACCGTCTTTCAGGGCCAATGTCAACACCAGGTGGTGCTGGCAGGCAAGCTCGAGGTTGTCATAATCATCGCAGTTAATGGGTTGATAAGTATCATTCATTGACATAATCGCTCACCAATAAGTTTGCCGCCGCATAAGCGGCCTTCTCCCTGACTGACTCCGAAAGGGCATGATCCGCCGCAACCTCATTTAATACTTTCAACACGCAGCCCAGCGCATCCGGGATATACCCTAAGTCTCCGCTGGCTATTTCCGCATACCGCTTGCGTATTAACTCACAATATTGATCCACATGCCCTCCTGTCAGCATTCTGACTTAACCGTGGGATGCAAG
>CABUCP010000188.1 GCA_902490055.1 uncultured Klebsiella sp.
AAATAATTCGAGTTGCAGGAAGGCGGCGACGCAGAGAATCCCCAGGAGCTTACTCAGGTAAGTGACTGGGGTGAGCGAGGCAAGCCAACGCACATGCAACTTGAAGTATGACGGGTATAAAACTGGATTGTTACTGCATGATGCAGGCAAAACCTGAGCGCGACGCCAGCCGGCGTGGTTCTCGGGTTTTTTTATTTTTATTACTCAGTCGCCGGTTGCCTGCGGGCAGCGGCAGTAAGGAAAAGAGCATGGAATATAAAGCACTCGCGCAGGATATTCTCAACCGCGTCGGCGGCAAAGAGAACATTGTGAGTCTGGTTCACTGTGCGACACGTCTGCGCTTTAAACTGAAAGAGAACGGTAAAGCCGATGCTGAAGGGCTGAAGGCGAACCCTGGCGTCATTATGGTAGTGGAGAGCGGCGGCCAGTTTCAGGTGGTTATCGGCAACCACGTTCACGATGTCTGGCAGGCGGTGCGTAACGAAGCGGGGCTGAGCGACGACAGCGAACCGGTGGTGGACAAAGGTGAAAAGGGATCGCTGCTGGGGCAGGTAATTGACGTCGTCTCCGGTATTTTTACGCCGTTTATCGGCGTACTGGCGGCTTCGGGGATCCTCAAAGGTTTACTGGCGCTGGCGGTGGTTTGCGGCTGGCTAACCCCACAGCAGGGAACCTACCAAATCTGGTTTGCCGCCAGCGATGCGTTGTTCTTCTTTTTCCCGCTGTTCCTTGGCTACACGGCGGGTAAAAAATTTGGCGGCAATCCGTTTATCACCATGGTGATCGGCGGCGCGTTAACCCATCCGCTGATGATTCAGGCTTTTGAGGCCAGCCAGGCGCCGGGCGCCGTAGCGGAACACTTCCTCGGTATTCCGGTGACTTTCATCAACTACAGCTCCTCGGTGATCCCGATTATTCTTGCCTCGTGGCTAAGCTGCTGGATCGAACGCAAGGGTAACGCATTACTGCCGTCGTCGATGAAAAACTTCTTCACTCCGGCGATTTGCCTGGCGGTGGTGGTCCCGCTGACCTTTCTGCTGATCGGCCCGCTGGCAACCTGGCTGAGCCAACTGCTGGCTCAGGGCTATCAGATTATCTACGTGGTGGCGCCGTGGCTGGCGGGGGCGGCGATGGGCGCGCTGTGGCAGGTTTGCGTGATCTTTGGCCTGCACTGGGGGCTTATTCCGCTGATGATTAACAACCTGACGGTGCTCGGCCATGACTCAATGCTGCCGATGCTGCTGCCGGCGGTGATGGGGCAGGTTGGCGCGGCGCTGGGTATTTTCCTGAGAACTCGCGATGCCCGCCAGAAGGTACTGGCCGGCTCCGCGGTATCCGCTGGGATCTTCGGTATTACCGAGCCCGCTATTTACGGCTTAACCTTACCGCTGCGCCGCCCGTTTATCTTCGGCTGCGTGGCGGGGGCCATCGGCGGCGCCATCGTTGGCTTCAGCAACAGCCAGGTTTATTCCTTCGGTTTCGCTAACATCTTTACCCTCGCGCAGATGATCCCGCCGCAGGGGCTTGATAGTACCGTGTGGGGCGGCGTGGCCGGTATCGTCGCGGCGCTGTTTATCTCCTGCGCTTTAACCTTCTTCGCCGGCCTGCCGCGCAGCAACGCCGAACCGGCGACGGTTATCGCGCCCGCGGCGGAAAACGAGATTCTGGCGCCGATGTCCGGCAGCGTTTTAGCGCTCGATCAGGTACCAGATAGCACCTTCGCCAGCGGTCTGTTGGGCAAAGGCGTCGCTATTATTCCGGCGGTGGGCAAAGTGATCGCGCCGTTCTCCGGCGAGGTGGCCTCGCTGTTCCAGACCAAACATGCGATCGGCCTGCTAAGCGATAGCGGCATTGAGCTGCTGATCCACGTCGGTATTGATACCGTCAAACTTAACGGCGCGCCGTTTACCGCGCACGTCAAAGAAGGGGACAAAATCCAGGCGGGCGATCTGTTGCTTGAGTTTGACCGTCAGGCGATTCTGGACGCCGGTTATGACCTGGCGACCCCGATTATTATTAGCAACAGCGACGACTACCGTATCGTTGATACCCTGTCCGCGAGCGTCGTGGACGCCGGTCAGCCGCTGTTGTCAGTCAGTCATTAATCACAGGAGAGAGAGATGAAAACATTCCCGCAGGGCTTTTTATGGGGCGGCGCGACCGCGGCAAACCAGGTCGAAGGCGCGTATCTGGAAGATGGCAAAGGGTTATCGACCTCTGATGTGCAGCCGCAGGGCGTCTTTGGCGAGGTCGTCGAGCGCGTGGCCGGCGATAGCGGTATCAAAGATGTGGCCATCGATTTTTATCATCGCTATCCGCAGGATATCGCCCTGTTCGCCGAGATGGGATTCAACTGCCTGCGGGTGTCGATTGCCTGGACGCGTATCTTCCCCAACGGCGATGACGCCGAGCCAAACGAGGCCGGGTTAGCATTATACGACAAATTATTCGCCGAGATGGCTGCGCATAACATCACGCCGTTAGTCACGCTGTCGCACTATGAAATGCCGTGGGCGCTGGTGAAAAATTACGGCGGTTGGGGGAGCCGCGAAGTCATTGGCTTCTTTGAACGCTACGCGCGCACGGTATTTAACCGTTATAAAAATCAGGTCAAACTGTGGTTGACCTTTAACGAAATCAATATGTCTTTGCATGCGCCAATGACCGGCGTCGGCCTGCCGGCTGGCAGCAGCAAAGGTGAGGTGTATCAAGCTATTCACCATCAGCTGGTGGCCAGCTCGCTGGCGGTCAAAGCCTGTCACGAACTGGTGCCGGAGGGGAAAATCGGCAACATGCTGCTCGGCGGGCTGATGTATCCGCTGAGCTGCAAGCCGGAAGATGTGTTTGAAACTCTGCAGCAAAACCGCAGCTGGCAGTTCTTCGGCGATGTGCAGTGCCGTGGCGCCTATCCAGGCTATATGCAGCGCTATTTCCGCGAAAACGGTATTACGCTCACCATCACCGATGGCGACCGCGAAACGCTGAAAGAGACCGTCGACTTTATCTCCTTTAGCTACTACATGACCGGCTGCGTAACCGCCGATGAAGAACTCAACCAGCAGGCGCGCGGCAATATTCTCAGCATGGTACCGAATCCGCATCTGGCAAGCTCGGAGTGGGGCTGGCAGATAGACCCGCTGGGCCTGCGCACGCTGCTGAACGTGCTGTGGGATCGTTATCAGAAACCGCTGTTTATTGTTGAAAATGGCCTTGGAGCGAAGGATAAGGTAGAAGCCGATGGTAGCATCAACGATGACTATCGCATTAGCTACCTCAACGATCACCTGGTGCAGGCGCGTGAAGCGATTGATGACGGCGTTGAACTGATGGGCTTCACCAGCTGGGGGCCAATCGATCTGGTCAGCGCCTCTAAAGCCGAGATGTCCAAGCGCTACGGTTTTATCTATGTCGATCGTGACGATCGCGGGCAGGGGACCCTGGAGCGGCGGAAGAAGAAAAGCTTCGCCTGGTACCAGTCGGTTATCGCCAGCAACGGCGGCAGTCTGCAGGAATAAGCGCTTCGGCGGCCCGGGTTGCCGGGCCGTACGCCGTTTACGCCGCTTTACGCGCGCGCAGCAAGAAAATCATCGGGCGTTCTTTTTCTTCATCCAGCGCCGGCTGGCTGGCGATTTGCTCGGCGGTTGGTCCCCATTCATCCAGTTGCTCAATCACAAAACCGGCCGCAATCAGGGCGTTAATCCAGCTTGAGAGTTTGCGATGTTGCTTGATGACGCCATCGGCAAACCAGTTGCTGATACGTTCGCCTTCCTGCTGATAGTGGCTGACCGGCCAGCTTTTCTGCCCCTGTTGATCAACCTGCCAGCCCTGCTGCAAGGGGGCGGTATAGATAGGGTGTTCAGCGGAGAAGACCAGCGTGCCGCCGGGAACCAGCGCCTGGAACAGAGTGGCAAATAGCGGCGCGATGTCCGGCAGATAATGCAGCGCCAGCGAACTGTACACCAGATCGCAGCTGTCGGCGGGTAACGTCAGGGTTTGCAAATCGGCGCAGCGATAATCAATAGTGTCGCCAGCGGTCATCTCCCGCGCCCGTTCCAGCATCCGGCTGGAGAGATCGAAGCCGATTATCCGTTGCGCTCCCTGTTGCTGCGCCCAGCGGCAAAACCAGCCGTAGCCGCAGCCGAGATCGACCACCCGCTTGCCCGCTATCGCGGGTAGCATTCGCTCGATAGCGGCCCACTCCGGCGCGCCATCAAGCCCTTTCACCGAACGATCGAGAGTTGCGTAACCGGCGAAAAAATCGGGATCGTCGTAAATATTCTGACTCATTGTAACTCCAGTAATGACTTTATTTATTTTTAGCTGACTAATAGTTATTGCACACGCTTTACTTAACGAGCCCGGTTCAATTAACTTATGATGACCAACCTTTATAAGTAACCCGACCTGAAGAATGAACCTTACTCTGAGCAAAAGCGTGCTGGCAGGGCTGCCTCTGGCCATCGCGCTGGCTGGCTGCGCGCCATCGCATGACATTGGCGGCCCTTTAAAGCAACAAACCCCGGCATCCCATGTGTCGATGGATCTGCCTGCCGCCGTAAAAAATGGCTGGCCGCATACCGACTGGTGGAAAGATTACCATGATGCCCAACTGGATAACCTGATTCAGCGCGCGTTGGCCAATGCCCCGGATATGCAAATTGCCGCGCAGCGCATCAAACTTGCCGAAGCGCAGGCGCGGATGTCGCAGGCTAACCTCGGCCCGGAGATGGATTTCTCCGCCGATATCGAGCGGCAGAAAATGTCTGCGGAAGGCCTGATGGGGCCATTCGCCACCGACACTGACGGCAATACCGGCCCGTGGTACACCAACGGTACCTTTGGCCTGACCGCCGGCTGGGATCTGGACCTGTGGGGTAAAAACCGTGCGTTGGTGAAAGCGCGCATCGGCGAATTAAAAGCCCAGGTTGCCGAGCAGGCGCAGACCCGCGAGCTTCTGGCTAGCAGCGTTGCCCGCCTGTACTGGCAGTGGCAGACCGAAGCGGCGGTGAAATCGGTGCTGCAGCAAGTGAAAAACGAACAGAATAATATCGTCAGCGTTGACACCGCGCTCTATCAGCACGGTATCACCAACTCCGCCGAAGGGGCGGAAAACGATATCAATGTCAGCAAAACGGACCAGCAGCTGGCGGACGTTGCCGGCAGCATGAAAGAGATTGAAGCGCGGCTGATGGCGTTAACCAATAGCCAAAATCAGTCGCTTAACCTGCATACGGCGCCGCTGCCTGCGGTCAGCGCGCAGATGCCGAGCGAACTGGGGTATGAGCTGCTGGCCCGTCGTCCGGATCTACAGGAAGCCCACTGGTATATCGAATCTTCGTTGAGCGAAATCGATGCGGCGAAAGCGGCTTTTTATCCGGACATCAACCTGATGGCCTTCCTGCAGCAGGATGCGCTGCACTTAAGCGATCTGTTCCGCCACTCGGCGCAGCAGATGGGCGTAACCGCCGGGTTGACGTTGCCTATCTTTGATAGCGGCAGATTGAACGCCAATCTTGATATCGCCAGCGCGCAGAACGGTTTGTCGATCGCCAAATACAACAAAGCGGTGGTCGATGCGGTGAACCAGGTGGCGAAAACCGCCAGCCAGGTTGAAACGCTGATGGAGAAAAACCAGCAGCAGCAGCAGGTGGAAAAAGACGCGCAGCGGGTCGTGAGCCTCGCGCAGGCGCGGATGAACGCCGGCATTTTGCCCGGCTCCCGCGTAAGCATGGCCAAACTACCGGCGCTGCAGGAGCGGATTGCCGCGCTGCGCCTGCACGGCCAGTGGCTGGACGCCAGCATTCAGCTGACTTCAGCGCTGGGCGGCGGATATCACCAGCCGACAAAATAACGGCATCAATAGCGGCGCGCTGCGCCGCTATTCTTTATCATCCCCCTCATCCTTGTCTTTGCTTTTCGCTTCCCGGCGCTTTAGCCACCAATGCACGCCGATTACCAGCACCACCACCAGGATCAGCCAGATCCAGTGTTTGACGTGCTGATCGAGATGATGCAGCCACGGGCCGATCGCCTCGCCGCCGAGATAGCCGAGCGTGGTAAAGATGAGCGCCCACACGATGGCGCCGAAAATATTCAACGGCAGAAAGACCTTCGGCGGCAGGCGGCTGGCGCCAATCAATACCGGGCCGATAACCCGGAAGCCGTACATAAAGCGGGTGCCGATAACAAAGAGATAGGGATGACGCTGGATCATCCGCTGCGCCTTGCGGATCCGCGCTTTCTGCCGCGAGAAACGGCGCAGCAGTTTGCCGCCAAACTGGCGCCCCAGCAGATAGAGCAGTTGATCGCCGATCATCCCGCCTAAAGCTACGGAAATGACCACCAGAGGAAATTTCAATAGACCCTGATGCGCCGCCACGCCGCCAAGGATGGTGATGGTTTCACCTTCTGCGATGCTGCCGATAACCAGCGCCGCGTAGCCGTATTGGGAAATCAGGTGATTGATATCCATATAAACATAAACTCCTGCAATGACCATTCCACTA